>JAPKCA010000099.1 GCA_028823145.1 Flavobacteriales bacterium | reverse complement strand
TGTGAGGATTGCATTTCCAACTGGCACTCGACCTGAAGGAGAAAAAAATAAAGCCACAGATTCGATTTGGTGGTGAATTCCAATGAGGCGACAAAAATACCGTCGTCCGGATGGACTCACACGAACATGAACGAAGAGAATCACCCTTTCGTATTTGACCTTACGAACAATTAAATAGATTTTTTAACAATTCACTTCAATCGGAACATTGAACACATGACGTTGCACCTGGAAGAAGTAAAATCCTCCCAATTGGGATGGCCTTCCCACATCGATTGCACAATCCAAAGCGATCATCATTTAAACGGTCTTTAGCACGTTCCAATCCAGCCAACTGCTTCTCCAGCTGCCGCAGCGCAGCCTCATTGACGCTACGGTTGTTGATGGCATCCATGCGACTGACTCTTCCAATGGCATTTTCCGGAGGAATGGGCTTGGTTAATTCGCGGTATTCTATGATTCGTTCTCGCAACGCAATCATCCGCGAATCCAATCTTTCGCGCATCTGCTTCTTATCTTCCTCGCTCCAATCAGACATGTTTCAGTATTTATTCCAAGATACGAAGCATCCTAAGCCTTTACAAACCAATTGAAAGTGCTACTTTCGCGGCATGAAATTTTTCATTGATACAGCGAATCTCGATCAGATTCGCCAAGCACAAGAGCTCGGAATTTTGGATGGCGTAACCACCAACCCATCCCTCATGGCCAAAGAGGGCATTTCTGGAGATGCTGCCGTCAAAGGACACTATGTCGCCATTTGCGAGATTGTTGATGGGGACGTGAGCGCTGAAGTGATTTCAACGGATTATGAAGGCATGATTGCTGAAGGCAAGATCCTGGCCGATTTGCATCCGAACATTGTCGTGAAGGTTCCGGCAATCGTCGATGGTATCAAAGCGATTCGCTGGTTCACGGACCATGGCATTCGTACAAACTGCACCCTGATTTTCTCTGCAGGTCAAGCATTGTTGGCTGCGAAAGCCGGTGCATCATATGTCAGCCCATTTGTGGGACGTTTGGACGATATCAGTTCGGATGGACTCCATTTGATTGAGAAGATTCGCGCCATCTATGACAACTATGATTTCGGAACCGAGATTCTAGCAGCAAGTGTGCGACATACCATGCACATCATTGAATGTGCTGAGATTGGAGCGGACATCATGACGGGTCCTTTAAGTGCCATTGTGGGATTGATGAAGCATCCTTTGACGGATTCTGGATTGAAGCAGTTCTTGGCAGACCACGCAAAAGCCAACAACTGATGTTGCTTCGGATTCACCCGGACAATCCGGATGAACGGAAAATTCGGCAAGCAATCTCCATCATTCAGCAACAAGGAGTGGTGGTGATCCCTACCGACACGGTGTACAGCTATGCTTGCGAACTTGGATCGATGAAGGGCTTAGAGCGATTGGCACGCATCAAACAGATCCCCTTGGACAAGGCCCAGTTCAGTATTGTTTGCGCTGATTTGAGTCAGTTATCTGCGTTCACAAAGCCCTTGAGTAGCAGCTTGTTTAAGGTGATGCGCAAGGTCTTGCCGGGGCCTTACACGTTCATTTTACCTGCAAATTCTAAGGTGCCTAAATGGTTCACTGGAAAACGCAAGGACATTGGCATCCGAGTCCCAGATCATCCGGTTACTCAAGCCCTTCTGCGGGAGCTTCAACGCCCTTTGGTGGTCACTTCTGTCCGCGACACAGACGCTATCCTGGAATACACCACTGACCCTGAGTTAATCGAGGAACGGACCCGCGATGTCGTTGATGCGGTCATTGATGGTGGAATGGGGGCACTCCATGCGTCTACCGTCATTGACTGCACCAAGCAAAATCCAACTCTGGTGAGGGCAGGTCTAGGTGAAACAGATGGTCTTTTTTCGTTTTAAGGAGGACTTAATTATTCCCCTTTGGCGCGTTCGGCCAACATAGGAACGAATGCAAACTCACCGTGTTTTTGTCGGTTAAATTCCTTTTCGCCCGTTCGCTCGAAGGTGTACATCCATTGCATTTCGCCATCGCCTACCGGAATCACCAATTTGCCTCCAATGGCCAATTGGTTTAACAGGGCCTCTGGAACCTCAGTAGCACCGCATGTGACAATGATCCCATCGAAAGGAGCAAATGCCGCCTTTCCTTTGTATCCATCTCCATAAAATAATTGAGGTTTAAAGCCCATCGAAGCCAAAAGTGGTCCTGCCTTATCAAAGAGTAATCGCTGACGTTCGATGGAATACACTTTGTATCCCATGGCGCACAACACGGCGCATTGAAAACCGGAACCCGTGCCAATTTCCAAAACTTTCTGTCCTGATTGGAGATCAAGCAATTCAGTTTGCCTTGCGACCGTGTGGGGTTTGCTGATTGTTTGGCCCGCACCGATTTGGAAGGCCTTGTTCTGATAAGCAAATTGCTCAAAAGCTGAAGACAAAAAGAAATGCCGGGGAACGCGGTTGATGGCGTCGAGAACCTCTTCATTCACAATGCCAATCACCCTCAGGTCTTCCAACATTTTACGTCTCAGCCCCTTATGTCGGTATTCGTCTTTCATCATCTTCACGGTCAAGATAAGATGTCAATTGCATCAATCTGCAAGCGATCTCAAGGTCTTTTGGGACATCAATTGTGGATTCCTTGTTCATCAATCCTTTCTGGTCTAGTCCAATGCCAAAATACGGTTGACCTACCTTTATTCCATGACAAAACATTGGTTTACCTGCAAGGTGAAGTATGTCCGACATGACAGCGAAGGAGCTGAAGTCAAGGCCACTGAATCATTCGTCTTAGACGCGTATAATTACACTGAGGCTGAAACCCGAATGACCGAGATTTGCGAACAAGAGGGCATTCGCCCTTTTGAGATTATTCAGATCACCAAGTCACCGTTGTCCGAAGTTATTCGTTTTGAGGATGCTGACAAATGGTTCAAAATCAAAATCGCCTTGACTTCTATGGACGAAGAAAAAGGGGTGGAAAAAGAATTGAATCAGTTCATCTTGCTTTCGGCAAATGATGTAAGAGACGCATACGACAAGGTTTCAATGCACATGTCCAAAGTGGGCATCGGTTTTGTCATCCCTTCCATTGCCTTTCAAAAAATCACGGAAGTGTTCCCATTGGAGGAGCAAGGAGGTTCGAACCCCTTGGCTTCAACCGTCCAAACTCCAGTTCATCACATGGAAGGCGAAACGGGCATTGCTGAAGATGCCGTTGATGCAGAGACAGGAGAGGTTCTCGCTTAACTCATCCATTCCCACGCGCTCCGATATGCGCCAGAATCTTCAGCCATCTTCATCAGGTGGGCGAAATAAGGATCTGCACCCAGCGTAGCCCCATCTCCGATCATCAAAAGATGCATCCGAGCGCGTGTCATGGCGACATTGGTCCGTCTGTAATCTTTGAGGAATCCGATGTCGCCGTTTTGATTGCTTCGGGTCAATGAAATGACCATCGCGTCTTTTTCCTGACCCTGAAAAGCATCCACTGTGGCAAATTCCAGCTGGTCCGACAAGTTGCCTGAGCGATCCAACCAAAGCTCCTCCAACAATTGGACTTGCGCTCGGTATGGAGCAACGACACCTATCGAGGCCTTGGGAGCCTGCAAAATCAGCTCCGCAAGTCGGTCGATGACAAATCGAGCTTCCTCGGGATTGCACGTGCTAACGCCCTCCGGCTCCACCTCCTCTTCAAACCCACATCCCGCTGTGTCAATCCAAGACCAAGGAACAAGTTCCGCCAATTGTTTGCCGGACACAGAAGTATGTGCTTTGAGTGCACTATCATAAAACCACTGGGAAGAAGGCTCCATGATCGCTTGGTGCATACGGTATTGTTCCTCCAATATGACTTTCCAAGGCGCCGCTTTGTGACGGCTCAGCAACTTTTCCAAAAGGCTCGTCCCCAAACCAGCGGCAAGGGATCGATTACTTTTAACGACCGGAGGAAGCTGCTGAGGATCCCCAGCTAAAACGGCTCTTGGAGCTTTCAACATTGCGGCCCAAACTGCTGGTTCCATGGCCTGCCCCGCTTCATCAATCACGACCACATCAAATTTTTCATCACGAAGAATGGAATCCGCTGAGCCGATAAGTGTCGAGCAAATCACCTGGCTCTTTCGCAAGATTCGGTTGGCAATGTAATCTTCCAAATCCCGAGCTTCTCGCTCCAAGTCCCGCGCTTCTCGTTTGCTATTGGTACGTTCTTGACGTTCTGACGGACCGAAATTTCGACGGAAGCGGTCGGCCGCACTCCATGATTGACTCGCGCGCTTGCGCAATTCTTTGACTTGTTTGAAATCCGCTTCCGTTTGGACCTGTGCATCCAAGCCCAGATTTGACACTTGATCGCTTAGCCGCATGGGATGTCCAATGCGCACGACCTTCATGTTGCGCGCGGCACAGCCCAAAACCAACAAGTCGACCGCAGCGTTGCTAGGAGCGGTCAATAAAACGCGTTCTCCTGCCTTCACCAACCCTTCCACCATGGTCAAAAGGGTCGTTGTCTTTCCGGTTCCTGGTGGGCCATAAAGCAACGCAAGAGAAGGTCGATTCCACGCTTCTCGAATCCATTCGATTTGCAGTTGATTCAATCGAGAAAGCAGGACTTCTGACCCTTCAAAATTTAATTCCTCAGTCCTTTCGACAGGCCTCAACCCCAAAAGACTATCACGGAATATTTTGCGGTGCTCATCTTCAACATTAATCCATTGACTCAACGCTTGAGACATGACAAAAAAGGTGCGATCGTCACCCCGGGCATCCAACGTCCACCTGCCATGGATTTCTGAAGCAGACAACGGCTCACCATCAAGGACCACTTCTACATTGCCTTTTCGAATCTTCCTGACAATCCCTCTTCTCGGTTTTGGTCCTTCTGAATCGGGTTGACCGGCTTCATTCGCTTGATAAATAGATACGGGTGCCCCCACACGGAAAGCCCGCTCCAATCCTCCGTTGGCACCTTTCTGCAAAACCAAACTAGGTCTTCCTCCCAACGTGTACGATTGATCTTCCACCGAAACTGGAGACCATGTAAGACCCTTGGATTTCCGAAACCGCAGCGAATGCTCTTTGAGCAAAGTCGCCAATCGCTCTTCCTCTTCTCGTTGTTCCCAAACCAAGGCTTGCGCCAACGCCCCCAACTCCTCTTCCGGTTTCTCCATAAAGCCCCCTCTATTTCCTCACAAGAGTAAAGGATCCATTGATGTACTTGTACCCCTCTCCTTCATATGTGGTGTCATTGATCACAAGGACTGCATCATCTCGAGCTATGCCAAGGATGTAATAGTAAGTCCCTTCTGCTGCCTCATCGCGACCGGGTCTCCAACCTGCAGATTTACCGAAATCATTGCTCGAGTACACCAATTGACCCCACCTATTGTAAATCCGGATGGTGCTCCCATTGTAACGGTCGCTATCCAATCCATAGACAACAAACGCATCGTTCATTCCATCCCACTGTCCACTTCCATTTGGCGATATCACATTGGGAATCGTCAATTCACAGACATCTTCTTCAACAACAAAAACACTTTCAGTTGTCCATGTACAAGGCGAAACCATGCTCACCGTAACAGAGTATGTACCTCCATACTCTGCCTGCTGGATGTGTCCTTCGCCGACGATTTCGTCTTCAAAAATCCATTCGTACGTATAATCACTTTCACTGGTTCCTTCGAATGCAAAGTCCAGGGCTATCAGGTCGATGGCGTCATCTGGGCAGACATACCCTGTGCCATTCACACCTGTTGGAGGCGCGATGTAATCCACTTCCACCATTTGCATCACTTCGCAATTGTCCAAATCCCCGCCTGTAACTGAAACGATTAAGGTCATCACCGTGTCCTGAGTCAGGCCATCCACTGTCACATTGGCCCCCGAGCCATTGACCAAATCTGATGGTGACCAGTCGTAGCTGTAGTTAAATCCGCCTTGCTCGTTGAGGACATTCCCAAAGAGGGACACTGGAGAGCCACAAAAACCTTCAGGGGATTCAATTTCTACATCAGGACCTTCTACAACGGTTACTTCCACATCCGTCTCATAGGTGCATCCAAAATTGTTGGTTGCTGAATACGTATACGTACCGGACTCAACCGCGATCAATGTGATTCCATTGCAGTCCTCTGTTTCGTACAGGATATTGGGGCCCGTCCATGAAGTGCTGTCGCATTCCATTCCAAATACAGGCGTAAACACGATGGGCTCCGGATACAATGCTGGATCAAAATGAATCGTCCAATCGAAAATATAACCATCATCAGCACCCCATGCGTCGCAAACTTCTACTTCCCAAGTGCCATTCAAAGGACATCCATTCAATAACGAAAATGGTTGTGCTGATTCATACGTTCCGGCAGGCAAAGTCCCGAAACCATTGTCCGCCCACGTTCCATTGGTCGCCGTTGGTGACCAATAATAATCCCATCCTACACCCGGACCTGTTCCGTCACCTTGATCCGGAACGCCCAACTGTGTTCCCCCGCCTCCTTGCTGATGGACTGCCAAACTCTGACCATTGGGGCAAACGAACGTAATGGTCAAATCCCCCATATAGCTGTGTTCGAAATTGATGAAAAGATCCAAAATATCAACATCTGCATTCTCAATCACTGCTCCAGGTGAAAAAGAAGTGAATGTCAGTTCTGCATTGAAACATTGGGTTTGGTCATCTGGAATGAATAACCCTCCTCCAAAATCTGCCGTCGGCTCAGAATCATAGGTAACACCGGCTACCATCCCATCAAGCGGGAATTGTTGGCCCGAACAAATCGTTGCATCCTGTGATGTTCCTGCCCAATCTGGCTCTGTCGAAACCAAG
>JAPKCA010000098.1 GCA_028823145.1 Flavobacteriales bacterium | reverse complement strand
CAGCTTTCAATTCTTCACCCGTCTTGCCGCCGTGTTTGCGGAGGAGGTCGGGAACCCAATCCTTTTCCCGCCTGTTTATGGAGCTTGGAACAGGACTTCTGCAGGCGTCCGTTCAATCGCCCCCCACGCCTTGAACTCCTCCGCTAGGGGAAGCTTGAAGCCGGACAAGGCGGCGCGGCACTGGAGACAGGCAACCGAGCCCGCGCCTCGCAGCGCAATGGTCAATGTATCATCCCCGGGACAGGTATATCCCACGAGTTCCACCAAGTTCGGCTGGCGACACTTGGGGCAGCATTCCGCGAACACATTTCGCGCAGTGAAAAAACGCTCGCCACATGCAGAGCAAATGTAGCCATTTGCGTCCGACTCCATTGCCCCGAGAACCGGATTTCCAGAACAACCGGCGCCGACAACACCCCACCCACCGACAACTAGGATCATCCATGCGAGGTTGCGGACGAGTCGACGGCTTGGTTGTTTTTTTTCGTGCCCCATGGGTGAAATCCTGGATTCAGTTCCACATGAATGAAACGGTGTCCGGGGGGAGTGCCTAATAAGGGCCGTAATGGTAGACATCATTGCCGAGTTCGAGACTGCGATTGTAGTTCTCCCGCTTGATGAATTCCACGTGGCCGTCGGCGAACAAAATGTTTTCCCCGGACTCACCGTGGTTGTCCCCCTCGTCCGGGTAATTGTTGATGGCACCCGCGTAGCTGTAATCTGCCTCCTTGATCAGCCATATTTCCGAGGGACCGGTCCTGTGACCCTTTAGGCCAAATCCGGAGTTGGCGTGAATGTAGGCGCTGACGGAACTCTCGGTCTTGAGGATTCCCTGGCAACCGCTGGGGCCGATATAGGGAAACCCACTGGTGAATTGCTGGTTCTTCGCGCCACGCCAGTTCATGGTCCCGAAAATCTCATAGCTGATTCCCGGATGGGCCCCCTTGCTCAAGGCAAACTTTTTCAGGTCAATGTAGATGCTCGTCCGGCCGTGAAGCCTTTCGATGTAACCCGAGTGGGTCACTTTTCTGGTGAGGGGACGGCCCGCGGAATCCTTTTGGCGGATGAAATTCTGCGTGTCTGGACAGATAACGGAATCTAGGGCGGGAAGGTAGGACGGGAAAAGCCAGTTCATGTCATCATCGCATGCGGCGTCATGATTGGGTCCATTCCAATCGGCGCCCGTTAGTGCCCCACGCTTATCATCCGCGGCAAACATCATGCTTCCCAAGCCCATTTGTTTGCCATTGTTCATGCAGGCGACCTTTTTGACCTGCCATTTCGCGCGGCTGAGCGCGGGCAGGAGCAGAGACGCCAGAATGGCAATGATGGCGATGACCACCAGCAACTCGATGAGGGTGAAAGCTTTGTGTTTTCGCGCTGCGATTGTTGTGAGAACGTTTTCCATAATTTTAGAGAGTTACGAAACTTGCAATATCCACTATTCAAATTAACTTGCTTAATTCTGCCGCAATCTGAAGAAGGCTTGATCGCCTAGTGTCGATATATTGATCGACACTTTAGAGCCCGTCTGGTCGGTGGCAATCGGAGTCCAGCGCCCGGACTGCAGATCAGGATTCACATCAACAGAATAAGGCTGACCACCGGGAATGGAGACTTCCAAAACAAGCTGGTCTCCTTGAAGGTTCACACCGGTAATCGAGGGTTCCCCTACCGCCGCCGCTGGGAAATTACTCGTTCTGAAGTAGAGAAAATGAGCTTCAGTAGACCCCCATGTGTGAAGTCCATTTCGATTGCCGCTACCGATTAGTTGGTCGTTCCAAGTGAATGACGCGGTTTGTGAGGGATCATCCATATCCCAAACCAACAAGCGATAATCTCCATTATTGTTAACAAATTCGACCGCGAAAGGCCGCGCCTGTCCGAAAGGCCGTACCTGTTGTAGGTCAGGGGGGAGTGTGTTGTATATAAAGGATCGATCCTCGACCAAGATATCAGACCACATTCCGTTAGATTTTCGGCTAATATTGACTCCTTGAGGCATTCCTGCACCAGCGGAAGCTTGGTTGGAAAACACGACTTTGGCGTAATTATCGGCATCCAGAAAATCGTACACAAAACCAATGCCATCATTGTCGAAAGGATGAAATCCAATTTCCAGAAGGAAGTTGGAGGATTCTCCAGCAGGTGCCAGCAACACCGGCCCTTCTCCATCGGCTCTAGGCGAAACCAAAGTTCCAGTGGTGGAGGTTAAACCGTCGGACATTTGGACGATAGAGCCATGAGCGCTCACTTGCCAATTGCCCTTAAGAACGGCACCATCAGCGAACGGATTTTCCCAGCCCTCCGGCAAATCAGAGCCCAAAGGGGCTTCAGACCAATCTTCGGACAAGACCTTTTCACCCCCAACAGTGATGGTAAAATCGTTATACATCATTCCCTCGTTCACTGGTATACCAGGCACGGAGCTGCCTCCACCTTGCCCCCAATCTCCAATGCCAGCCCTGCCAGTCGCATGGGCCTCATCGGAGAATTCGATGATCACTTCTGTTAACGGATCATAGGCTGGTGGATTATCCACCAAATCGGTCATTTCCCAACCAACGGCTTTCACGACAAAATCTGAACCGTTCGCCTCGACCGTGAGCAAAACCTGCTTGAAATTGTAAGCTTCGGTGTCATTAGCAGGGCCGGTTGAAATTCCAATGTCACTAGCCAAATCAGAATAGACGCCATCCTCTTTCATCTGAACACTCAGAGAACCTCGATGTGGACGCCATGGCGCGGGTGAATCAAGACCATTGATGGTAACTCGGTACCAATTCTCTTCATCCTGGTATCTGAAATAAAGACAGTTCCCGTCGTTATCAGCTACTACAAGTGTCGCTTGCAGGACAAATTCATTATTCCAATCCGAGTTCCAAACGTCGTCTCTAACGATCAGCCTTGGACCGTCAAAGCTGGCGTTGGCCGCACTAAATTCTTCAGGAAAATTAGGCCTGGGTCCGCCGGTTACATCCGCGCCGATATGATCGTTACTGTTTTCCCAAGCGCCGCGGTATCCATCACCAAAATCTTTAACAATCCACTTACCTGGCGCTCTGGGATCCCTTTGAACATTTTCCCAGTTCGAGGCTACAAGTTGAGCTCCCCCTACGCTGGATTCAGAAAAATTTGGGTCTGTCCCTCGTTGGAATTCCTCCAGATTAGTGGGGCCATCTTGATCCGAATCACCACCCGGATTGGCTGACAAATCACCATAATTCACCTGTTCCCAATTATCGGCCAGACCGTCCCCATCACTATCCGCCGTGAAATGAGCCGTTAGAATAATGGGTCCTGTAGCGGTGATACTTAAGTTTGGATTTTCGGATATGGACTTTCCAGACCAACCATCGAAAATGAAATTTGGATCAGCAACCGCCACCAAGTTGATTGCATCATCCTGGTTGACCCATTCTCGGTCCTCCCCGGTTCTGGAGACACTGCCTCCCGCGGTGGAGGTAGTTGCTACTCTAAATTCGCTTTGATATTCCCAGTTGAGCGAAGAAAACCTACCCAGGGTGAAGGTGATTGGCGAGGCAGTCCCGGTCGCCGGTACTGATCCGCTGCCCGTAAAGCCCGTCAGGATCCGACGAACATTGGGAATATCCGGATCTTCTACAACTGCATCGGCGCTAGCACTGATCTCGACCCCTTCCTCAAAGGAATTGATCCCCACCGGCGGATCAGGATTCCCGAAACTGGAACTGACTTCCAATGAGACTCCACCCGCTAAATTGTCCACCTTGACCGAATCAAATTGGACTTGTCCCATGGCCCAGCTCCACACACCAACCTTGCCGCTGTCAACCGTCGGTTCGAGAATCTCAATCGGATTATAGACAAATGACTGTGGAGAGACATCAGGATTGTCTACAATACGGATGTTCAATTCGTTTCCGGTGATCGAAGCGGCGAGATCAAACGGTTGCCCAGTCGTCGGCTGGAATCCATCGTCATCACCTACGACCTCTACTAACACTTCCTCATAAAACCCGTCGACGGCTTTCTGCACCGACACCCCTTCTGGAACCCCGGTCGTCGCATTGTCTTGTGATCGAAAGGCAATCCGATAAAAATTGGCGGCGTCTTTATATCGCAGATAAACTCCAAAACCATCGTCATCACCAGCGATCATTCGTGTCGTCATCCGATAATCCGTCCAGCTAGAAACCCCAGCGACCAGGCCACCCGCCACAAAATCCACAGTGCCCTCAGCGTCGTTTCCTCCCAAGGCATTACTGCTTTCTACCAGCGTGTTAAAAGACTGGTTGTCTTTTCCTACGGGAAATCCCCAATTTGGCAGGATGTTCAAGGAATTGGATTCATCTTCTCTGGAAACCGGTATGGCAAGTGTCCAATCACCGAGATTACTAGTAGGGGCTCCATTCACCAAAGGCGTGGGATCAAGGCTTAAATTGGTGATCAAGAACGAATGCGTTCCCGCCACCGTGCCGGACTGTCCCCAGGAGTGGATGCCTACTTTTCCACCTACGGGACCTGGTAATTCCTGATCCTCCACCAAGACATAGGACATCTCAAAATCCGGATTACCCGGATCGTCCACTAAAGTGAAGGTAAGTTTGTTATCGGCGGAAACCGTGATCGTGGCATCAAAGTCCCTACCGGCGGTGGGAACGAAGGTTTGCACATAATCTGGGGTATTATTTCCAAAAAGATCTTGCACGAGCCCATCAACTTTTCGATCAATGTGCCAATCGACCCAAGGAAAACCGACGCCTTTACGATCCTGTATGGCGAAAGTGATTCGGTAGAAATTCTGGTCATCTTGATACCCGAAGATGAGCCCGAAACCGTCGTTATCCCCAGTATTTAGGCGGGCCTTATAAGTTAATTCATTGGGCGCAACCGTATCGTTGATGAGCATCACATCCGTAGCGGTCTTCGAAAATGGTGATGCGTCAAAATGGATATTACTATTTTCTGTAAACCCTTTTCGGATTTCATCATAATACCAGCGTAACGGACCGTTAAGGATCGTGCCATAGGGTTGCACCGAGGTCCAACCTGCCAGAGTCCGTTCGAAGTTATCTTCCAGAAGTGGTACGCCTGAAGACAAGCTATCTACCCGCACAGAATGAAAATCAACCCCTCCCATCGCCCAACTAAAAAATCCGATTTTGCCGCTATCAACGGTGCCACCGGTAATTTCAATTGGCCCATAGTTGAACACATTTGCAGCGCCGTTGACATCTTCTATCACTCGAATGTCCAAGGTGTTACCCTCAATCGTGGCTATGACGTCTAATGCCAAATTATCTGGTGGGTCTGCGGCAATATACTGAGAGGCGTCATGAAAAATCTGTTCATAGACGCCGTTCACTACCTTTTGCACTGAAATGCCCTGCTGCACACCAGTTCCGGATGGTTGTCCCCGGAAAGCGATCCGATAAAAGTTAGCGGGGTCACGATAGCGTAAAATGATACCAAAACCATCATCATCGCGTGGGGTAATCCGAGTTGTCATGATATAATCTTTCCAGCTCGAAACCCCCGCTACTATCGTCCCAGCGGTAAAATCCACCTGTCCCGGTCCGTCATTTCCCCCCAAGGCATTGCTGCTTTCCACCAAGGCGTTGCGGGATTGATTGCCGGCTCCAACCGGGATTCCCCAGTTGGGTGGAGCGTTTAAGGCATTCGATCCATCCGTCCTGCCGGACACGTTCGTCACCACGGTCCAGTCACCAAGAGTATCAGCAGGTTCGGCATTTACCAAAGGGTCATTGAAGTCGTCCAAACTAAGATCAGAAGCCAAGAACCCAGAAGGATTTCCACCCGACATCCCCCAGGAAGTCAAACCAACCTGCCCGCCCGAGAGACTGGGAAGGTCTTGGTTATCGACAAGTAAATATTCCACGGACTTTTCCGGATCGTCTGGATTGTCGAGAATAGTCAGCGTTAGTTTATTTTCAGAACTCACGGAAATGGTCACGATAAAGGGTTGGCCTCTGGTGACGAGAAAAGTTTGATCATCAGGAGTAAAGTCTTCCGTACCATTGCCAAAGAGAACATCGGTATTGCCTGCCTGTGGTGGGCCGCCCGGGTGTTTGCGTTCTACGCGCCAGCCGGTTCCCGGAAAGCCAAATCCGGTATCAGGATTGAAGCGATCTTGGACTCCAAACATGACTCTATAAAAATTGGTAGTGTCTTTGTATCCAAAGATCAGGCCAAAACCGTCATCATCACCTGCGTTCAAGCGAGCCGTGAAAATAAGTTCATCATCTACCAGCGTATCGTTGATGAGCATCACTGCCGTAGCGGTCACGGAAAAGGCGGCGGCGTCATAATAGATATTGCTACCTTCGCTAAACCCTCCCCGGTCGGCATCATAGTACCACGCCATCGGCCCTCCACCGGCAATGGAACCCTCGGGTTGGATAGCCGTCCAGCCGGTGAGTCCACGATCGAAGGTATCTTCAAACAGCACATCTGAATATGCTGGATATCCTAAAAACAGACAGAGCAATATGGTTGTAATCAGACTTGGCTGATGTCCGACATGCGAGAGACAATTAGTTTTTGTTTTCATTATAGATGTTTTATGATAATTGACTGACTTCGTGTCTTAGCGGTTAAAAAAATTGTGCTGATATTTCTAGTACTTGTATCGGTTGCCGTTAAGTTACTTTTGTAGCTTAAAACTTTACCGTTTGAATTGTTCTGCTTTGAAACATAAAATTCTCCTATGGAATATCTGCCGTCAAGTTAAAGTTATTCACAACTAAACACTGTGAATTGCCCAGGCACCTTATTTCCCGTTCGGTCCGCATTAACCGGTATTAACCGAACCGGGGCAGGAAACCAAACACCCCACCAGCACCACGGCTGCGATTGTTGTGATTAGTGTTTTCTCCTTTATCTTTCGTTCACTGTTTCAAGCGAAGAGGAGGCATACTAACAGTTTTCGCATCAAACCCGGTCATTGATAAAATCAAT
>JAPKCA010000015.1 GCA_028823145.1 Flavobacteriales bacterium | reverse complement strand
GTTCCCAAATCGACCTCAACTGACTGGTAGGATGCCAAAACACCGGTCCACGTTTCTTGAAGAACGATGTTTCCATCGACCACCAAATTCAAGGTTGTTTCTGTCAAGGTGTCGCTACCCCAATTGGTCATAGAAACTGAAACCTGCTGCGGGTCATCACCGCAAATGACATCATCTCCGAGGTATTGCGTGACGCCTATGTCGTTTGCTTCGGTTGGCAGAAGGGAAAATTTCCAATTGGAGTCCATGTAATCAAAGGTGCCGGGTTCTATACTCATTCCGTTGATGAGGTAAACCTCATCATTGATGATAAATGAAGCCGGGGCCCAGCGAGACATGCCTGGATGAGCAGGCCATTGATTCCATTCATCCGCAACCGCGTCGTATTGCCAGAATTCTCCCGTAGCCATTTGCGTATGTCCTTCACCATCTCCACTTAAGGCGTAGCCCATCCCTTGGTGTGAAAATTGAGTGCCTGCTACCCGACCCTGCGAAGGCAATGTGGCCATTTCCGTCCATGATACCGTGGCGGGATTGTATTGGTACCATTCATTGAAAATCTCGTTCGAGTGGTGACCAAACCCCGTATAAACCTTGCCGTCGATTCCAAACTGATATGGGTGGTGACGCTGCATGGCAGGCAAGCTGGGCTTCGGTGACCAAGAGTCCAAGATCATGTCATATTCCCACCAATCATTCAGGTCTCCTGCGTCGGAGTTCCCAAGTCCCATATAAATCTTGTCGTCGATCGCAACAAAAGCAGGGTGCTGACGTGCGCTACAAGGGCAGGATGTTTTTTCAGTCCATGAACCGTCTGTCGGGTCAAAAACCCAAAGATCATTCAGCATGCCGCTATTTCCTCTGCCGAAACCAAACCAGGCCTTGCCATCCCAAGTATCGCCGATGGCGTATCCACGTCCTTCACCTGGAAAATCATCTAAGGACATCCATGTGTCGGTCGCTGCATCATAGCTGTAAAAGGCATCGCTGTATCCATTGGCTGTTTGACCAGCAACGACATACCCCACATCATTAAAAGCAAAACCAAAGCTGTGATCGCTGCGAAATCCGTCGGCCATAGGGGCCACCGGCATCCAACCTTGCGCTAGAACTGGACCACAGGCTAGAATAAGCAGTAGGGACATGCAGCTAGTCATGTTTCCTGTTATAGAAGGGCTGATTTTTTGCATTGCGCAAACTACAACAAGGATGGTAAGAACACGGTTTTTAATGGTTAAAATGAGGGTGTTTCAAAATTGTAGTTTACTTTGACTGCGAATGAAACACCTCTTGTTTTATGTTTTTGTTTTGAATGTGAATTCCACGCTGTGGGCTCATTCGGAACCACAATTTGTGGCCTTGCTGGGGGGGGCGTATGACCTAAGGGGATGTGAGCTTTGTTGCCTGCCGGAAGATTCAAGCCCTCAGACAGGATTATTTTAAGCGACTACCTATGAAATTGCAGCTTCTTTCTTTGGCGTGTATGCTCTCTATCGGCAGTTGGGCACAAACGACATTGATTCCAGATCCGGTATTCGAACTCCTTCTTATTGAGGCTGGGCTCGACGAATTCCCACAAGACGGGGAAGTTTTGACAGCGAGCATCGATACCGTTACCACATTGAATCTTTTTACTTCGGGCTCCACGAATGTGACAGACCTCTCGGGGATCGGGGATTTTGTGGCGTTGGAATACCTTATGGTAAATTTTGCGGAGCTCACATCGCTGGACCTTTCTCAGAATCTGTCCTTGCAAGAATTGCATGCCTATGCGAATGACATTCACACTTTGCTGCTTCCTGCGACGGAAAGCTTGATTTACCTTGAAATGACGGGAAACCCGGTTGGGTCATTGGATGTCTCCCAAAATCCGATGCTCGAGTTCCTGTCGTGCAGTTATTGTGAGCTAAGTGAATTGGACGTTTCTGGCAATCCTGAACTCCGATCCATTTCGGTCATGGTCAATACTCTTTCCATCCTGGATGTCAATGAAAACCAGTTGTTGGAGTCGCTGTCTTGCGGTGAAAACGACTTGATGGAATTGGACGTTTCGAGCAACACCTTGATGAAGGCGTTGGGTTGCAGCGCGAATAATATCGGATCATTGGAGTTAAGCCAAATGGACAGCTTGAATTATTTGGGGTGCAACAGCAACCAATTGACCTCATTGGATATTCAGGCGAATCAAGGATTGACCTATTTGGATTGTGCAGACAACCAAATTGCATCATTGGATGCATCCAATCATCCTGAGATGATTGAGTTGTTTTGTCAATACAACGAGCTTGAATCATTGGAAGTAAGTCCTGGGATTATTGGGCTGAATTGTAGTGGAAATCAATTGAACGCCCTCGATGTAAGCGGTGTTTTGAACCTTGTTTATTTCTTTGATTGCTCAGTAAATCCTTTGACGTGTGTTCAAGTTAGCGAAGCCCAATTCTCGGATATTCCCGATTTTTGGGTTGCGGACGATGAGGATGTTTTCTCACTTGACTGCAATTCTTCCGGATTGATGCCCTCCGGCTCGGAGGAATGGATGGTCCGTCTGTTTCCAAATCCAACGCATGACTCGTTTCAATTGGTCTGGGAAGGCGAGGCTCCGAGAAACCTGATTATTTATGACGCCTTGGGGAGTGCAATCCGAAGCGATGCGGTTATTTGGAGTGGCGCATCCATTGCTGCCCCTTCCTCACCCGGATCCTATCTCTTGGAATTAAGAGGCGGCAGCGAAAAGTCATCGATGATGCATTTGCTGGTACATTGACGTGTAGAGTAGACTCCTTTGGCTCGTCTTGTGTTGCGGATTGACCCCGCGGCATGCACGCCAGTTTGATGAACGATGAGTTAACACTCATTAGGCCTCGCGCTGTTTTGTATCTTCACATCAAAGCATCATCTTTGAAATTCAAGTGTTTTCTAATAAATCATTGACTTTCATGAGAACTAGTAGGGTGTTTTTAGGTGCGATTTTCTCTTTGATTTTCTTGTTAATCGGAAGCGAATGCAATGCCCAGCAAATCGATGGTTACGCCTTATACAATGCCAACAATTCGAGCACAGCGTATCTGATTGATGCCGATGGAGACATTGCCCATAGTTGGTCCTGTCCGACACAAGCCAATTATGCATTGGCCCTTCGTGACAACGGTCACATCGTTCGAGGTTGTGTGAACAATGGAAATCAACTCAATGGTGCAGCTGTAGGTGGGAAAGTGCAGGAGCTTGATTCAAATGCCGATGTCGTTTGGGAATTCACGTACTCCAGCGGCTCCTATGTTTCGCATCATGATTTGTGTTTGATGCCCAATGGCCATGTGCTGTTGACTGCTTGGGAGGTTTTGAGCTCGGCAGAATTGCAGGCCATGGGTTACGATGGCAATGGTTCAAAATTGGTGACCCATTTTATTGAAGTAGCTCAAAACGGAACCGGAGGCGAAATTGTTTGGGAATGGCACATGAAGGATCATATGGTTCAAGATGTCGATGCTAATCTGGACAATTATGGGGAAATCAATGAGCACCCTGAACTTCTGAATGTCAATGTAACGACTTCCGGCGGTGGCGGCGGCGGCGGCGGTGGTGGCGGCGGCGGTGGTGAAGCTTCCGATTGGTTTCATGTCAACGGAGTGGATTACAACCCTACACTGGATCAGATTGTTTTCAGCTCACGGTTTTTGAGTGAGATATTCATCATTGATCATAGCACGACCATGGAGGAAGCGGCAAGTCATGCTGGAGGCAACAGCGGGATGGGAGGCGACTTCTTGTACCGATGGGGGCACCCTTCGAATTATGGAGCTGCAGGTGCGCAAGTCATCGCGTCGGCTTGCCATGATGCACGTTGGATCATAGACGATGGAAGACCCAACGGTGGTTTTCTCCAGGTTTTTAATAATTCGGGCAACAATGGAAATTCAGCCGTGGACGCGGTTGATGCGCCGGTTGACGGATACAACTATGCGTATGAAGTGGGACAGGCGTTTGAGCCAGCATCCTACTCATGGCGACACAATTGCATCGCAAATGCATCGGGCCAATCAGCTTCTGACCGGATGGCAGATGGGAACATATTTGTCAACCTTTCAGGAGGTCAGGGGGGGGCTGGATACATGTACGAAGTGGACACGGATGGAAATGTATTGTTTCAATACAATGCCCAGTCAGCGAAAGCATTTCGTTACCCATGCAGCCATTTAGGGATTCAAGCGTTATTGGAAAACCCCTGCCCACCGGTCGTTGGAATTTCTGAATTGCTCACCTTAAACTGGAGCATTTTCCCCAACCCGTCGGAGGATGGAATTTTCACCCTTGCCGGTGAATTTGGATTGGATGGGGTTGATCGGCTTCACGTGTGCGATGCGTTGGGACGAGAAGTTTGCTCCATAGAACATGCGCGTGGACTCGATTTGAGTGGTCAGCCTGCAGGAATGTATTGGGTGACGGCGACATTCGACGGACTTTCCAAAACACGTAAAGTGTTGATCCAATGAAATTACTTGCTGTCTTCGCAGCTTGTTTTCTAGTGCTATTTGGAGCTCCTGTATTTGCGCAGCAAGATTTCTATTCGGTTGACCACAGTCCTCAAATCAAGATCACATTTGGTGAGGACAATTGGGACGAGATCCTTGACGCCCTATTCTTGGCTGGCGAGGAAGAACGATTGACCTGCAACATTGAATTGGACGGAGAGGTGTTCGAGGGGGTGGGTATTCGTTACAAAGGATTCAGCTCCGTAAGCACAGACCGAGACAAGAATCCATTCAACATCAAATTGGATTACTCGGACCCCGATGCCAGCTATCAGGGGATCGATAAAATAAAATTGGCCAACGTCATCCAAGACCCGTCCTTTTTGCGGGAGGTTCTTTCATACCAAATCGCAAGAAAATACCTTCCCAGTGGTCGCGCAAATTTTGCTCAGGTGTACATCAATGAGGTGTATTGGGGGCTTTATACCAATGTCGAATCCGTCGATAAGCAATTCCTGCAAAGCCACTATTGGACGACGACAGGAGCATTTTTCAAATGCAACCCGGCATCGTTGGATCTTTTCGGGGAGAATGCGAATTTGAGTGATACCCCTGGGGTTCTCGCTGCTGACTACGCTGACTTGTACGATTTAAGATCTGACACGGGATATGATGAGCTGCTCGAACTCATTCAGGTTCTCAATGATGAACCGGAGAACATAGAACAAGTTCTACATGTGGACCGGACGTTGTGGATGCATGCATTCAATTATGCTTTGATCAATTTTGACAGCTACGTTGGATATGCCCAGAACTATTATTTGTACCAGGATTTCAATGGTCGATTCAACCCGATTTTGTGGGATTTGAATATGTCGTTCGCGAGTTTTCGATTGACGGATGGATCGGAATTCTATGATGGATTCAGTATTGCGGAGGCGCAAACCATCGATCCTCTGACGCATTTGGAAAACGTTTCCGTCTTTCCACGGCCGCTCCTGCGGAATTTATTGGAAAACAGCACGTACAAACGGATGTACTTGGCCCATTTGAGGACGATCATCGAAGAGAGCATCAGCAACGATTGGTATGTGACTCAAGCAGAGTTGCACCGGGATTTCATTGATCCTTGGGTCGAAGCGGACACCAATAAGTTCTATGGCTACGACGATTTCCTGGCGAATTTGGAATCAACCGTAACCGACCTGGTGGATTATCCAGGATTGACTGAATTGATGGAATTTCGAAGTGAGTATTTGCTGAATTATCCTGGGTTGGATTCTCCTCCAAGTATCCAATCGGTGGAACTTCTCGAGGCATGGACGTTTGGAGAATCCGTTACCATAGAGGCTGAAATCCTGGATGCCGATGAGGCGATGCTGTTTTTTCGTTTTGGCAGTGATGGAGTGTTTCAGTGGATGCAGATGCAGGACAATGGGGAGGGAGTGTTTGTCGCTGAAGTAGCCAACGTTGGCAACCAATTGGAGTACTATGTGTATGCTCAAAATGAAGTTTCAGGGCGATTTGCTCCTGAGCGTGCGGCGGAAGTCTTTTTTTCAGCCCAAGCGGTTCTGCCAGAAGGTGCGCTGGTGATCAATGAAGTCCAGTTGGATAATGTAAATACCCAAACCGATGACTCAGGTGAATTTGATGATTGGATTGAGTTTTATAATTTGACGGATACACCCATTTCGACGGACGGATTGTTTTTGTCGGATGATGAATCCAATCCCTTCAAATGGGCTATGCCGAGTCACTTTATTCCCTCAGGAGGATATGCTGTGATTTGGGCGGATGAAGATGGGGATGACGGGCATTTGCATGCCAACTTTCAATTGGCCGCGGCAGGAGAGATGCTCCTGCTTTCCGATTCATCGGGAACGGTTTTAGATCAAACATTTTCAACCTCGCAAGGGCCAGATATCGCTTGGGCGCGTTTTCCAAATGGGACTGGCCCATTTGTTGCCATGAATCCAACATTCAATGGGCCGAACCAAGTGGTTGGATTGCAGGGGGTGGAAACTCAACGAGCTTTAGTTTACCCCAATCCTTGTGCCCATACAGTCCATTTTTCTTTTCCTACGTCGAATATTTGGACCGCCAGGTTAACGGATGTGCACGGCAGAGAAATTCGCAACACAAACGGCTTCGGTACCACAGGAAGCCTCCCCATGCATGATTTGCCTGTTGGGTTTTACGTTCTTAATCTGAAATGCGGAAGCCATGTGGAATCTCGCCTTTTGAACCATATTGAAACGCCATGATCTTTTTTCGTCTTTCGTTTTTCATCTTGTCCCTTGGGTTCTGCTCTGGATCGATTGGACAGATTCTAACAACGTTCACCGTTGCAGATGGTCTCATCAATGACAACGTTTACAGCATCTCAAAAGGAGCCAATGCTTCCCTTTGGTTTGGCACGCATGGAGGGGTGTCATTTTATGATGGCAGTGAGTTCAGCGACTCCATCACCGTCGCGGATGGATTGGTTCATGAGTCGGTATTTGCCATTTTGGAAACCACCGATGGCGATGTATGGATGGGAACGGATTTTGGATTGAGTCGATACGATGGATCGGAATGTGTGACTTACACAACGGATGATGGTTTAGAGGATAATCGGGTAAAGCATCTATATGAAGACAGCGAAGGCCAACTATGGATTGCTCACAACGATGGAGTTTCATCGTTCGATGGAGAGCTTTTTACAAATTACACCATGAGTGATGGTCTGCCGTTTGGTGGTGTAACACACTCAGTGGAGGACAACAATGGCGATATGTGGTTTGCAACGGGATTGGGAGGAGCGTTTCATTTTGATGGAACAACCTTAACGGGTTACGGTCTGAATGAGGGGATTCCCAACCTTTCGGTTCGGTCCATAGCTGTAGACGCTGACAATAGGAAGTGGATCGGGACGAACGAGGGCATCGTTGTTTTTGATGATAACAATGAAGTGGAAATGGAGCACCCTTCATTGATCGAACTGCCGGCACCTCATGAGATCAATCCGGTTGAGGATATAAAAATTGATTTAGAAGGCCGAGTGTGGACGGGCATTTATGTCGATTATCTGGTGACGGTGGGAGGAGTGGCCTATCACAACGGGGCAGAATGGATTGATTATTCCGCCGACGATGGACTTGCTGGGCCCAATGTGTCTCAGCTTGCCGTGGATCAACAAGGGGATGTTTGGGCGGCGACGAGCACCGGAGTAACAAGGTTTTCTGGAACACCATTGGATGTTTTTGAGGAGCCTCAAGAAGCGTTGCTTGTGTTCCCAAATCCTGCAGTGGAGGAGCTCAACATTCGTTGGCCCAGTGATGTGGAGTTAAATTCTGCTAGAGTGCTCCTAATGGACGGCCTCGGGAAGGTTGTTTTAAACCAAAAGGCCACGGGGCAGCATGAACGCATTCGACTCACGGGTTTTCAGTCTGGCTCGTATATTATTCGAATTGAGTCAAATGAGTACAGTGCCAGCAGACAAGTTGTGATTTTTTCTGCAGGGGACTAACGGATTGACTTGGACCGAATAAGTTGTTCAGGAGGTTCAGATATTTGGAAGCGCAGCGGTTCTCGGGCTAAATTCAGACTCCTCGAGTGAGGTTCCGACTGAATAAATTATGCCTGAAGTATCCATCTCTTTGCGCGCTTTGGTTGATCGTTTATCCGCGAATTCACCTTCACCACTGAATTATGAGTCACTCTGCGAGTGGGTCGAATCGATGGATTGGTTGGGGATGGATTGGAGTGATGAGGTTCCAGAACTTTTGGATGTGGATGATTACGCTCGGAACATCATGTGTTTGGAGCCATTCGAGGTGGTGCTTATACACTGGCCACCGGGTGTCGAAAGTGCGGTCCATCACCACGAGGGGTTTTGGGGATCGGTCGTTTGTTTGCAAGGAGTTTTGGAGAATGTGACGTACGCATTGGAAGATGGAGAACTGCGTTTGGCGGAGATGTTGAAGGCAACTTCCGGTGGGATTGTGCCCGAGCCGGATGGGACCTTGCATAAAATCCGAAACGGCAGCGCAACAGCCCCCTTGGTAACGCTGCATTTTTACTTTCCTGCATTGAAAAACTTGGATGGTTTGGCACTGTATGATTTGGAAACAGGGAATCGGTACATCTGCAATGAACTCGCGCCCACGGCATCCATTTTACTTCCGGAACATTGCTACCGCCAAGTAGATCTGGCAGCATTTCATTACAGCCCACCCATCAAGGCGTCTCATATTCAATCGAACCGGGTTCCCAAACCATTGGATTCAGAAATTGAGCGCATGATTTCAGCATATTACAACGAACAAGCGGCTTCGTACGATGCGCTTGATGAGCAGGTGCTGAAACGACAACAGTACACCCAAGCCATTGATGGAAGGATTTCTTCGGTATTGCGCAGATTGCATCAGGATCAGCCGGTGCATCGGGTGATGCACTTGGCTTGCGGGACTGGTCGCCGTGCCTGCCGCATTCAATCTATGTCGGGCATGTCCTATGCCATTCATGGGATTGATATGAGTGAGGATATGGCAAAACAAGCAAGCAGTCGTGGAATCGAAGTTGGGGTGGCGTCATTGACTGGCCTTCAAACGGTGCGTAGAGATTTTGATGCGGTGACGTTGTTGTACGCCTATGGACATTTACCGAGTGAAGCGGTCAGATTGCATGTCCTAAAAACGGTCTTCGACATGCTTCGTCCGGGAGGACTTTTCTTTTTCGATGCCTTTGATGTGGCTGACACAAATGAATGGGGCCCAGCTGCTATTGAGCAATTCAAGGAACAGCGCCTCAGTTCGCAAGGATATGAGTTGGGTGATGTATTCTATCGTCGAACCGAAGGTCAAGAATCGGCCTTTCTGCACTACTGCAGCCGAGAAGGGCTGAGTGAATTGGTTCAGGCAGCTGGTTTTACAATTCGCGAGGTGGTGAACATCGGATACGATGAAGCATCAGGTCAGGAAAGCGAGCAAGGAAAATTGTTTGTGGTCGCCGTGCGTCCTTGACGTATTCCCCAAGATCGCGAGAAGACTTAACGCAGCAAATAAACGCTGCCGCTGAAGGTTTGTGGTGTTTGTCCGAACAATTCCCCGGAATCGAAAAGAACCGATAGTCGCCAGATGTACATGCCATCGGGGCTGAAGTAACCACTGTGATTGTCCGTTGCAGGATCCTGTTCGACTTGGCCCATCCAGCCCTCTTCAGGCGAGGAGGTCGCAAAGATCAAGCTGCCCCACGGATTGAATACTTCGAACAAGTATTCCGTGGGTTCACATCCCAAAACAGGAATGAACAAATCGTTGTATCCATCGTTGTCCGGAGTGAATGCATTGGGGACATAGGCGTCACAACCACAAGGAATCAATCGTATTTCAAAGGTCTCTGCAATGGATTCACAAGCGTTGCTTACTTGCACATCGTATTGGCCTTGTTGGTCAATCCAAATAGCTGGGGTGAAATCCCCCTGATCCCAGGCGTACGTAATGGGAAAGAGGTTGGGTGGGTTTTCTGCACTCACGACCATGGAGTCGCCTTCGCAGAGCAGCATTAAATCCGAAATTTCCGTGATGAGCGAAGCAGCCCGATCTACGGCAACCGTGTCCGTCCAACTGCAACCGTTGAGCATGGCCGTAGCGATATACGTACCGGGGATAGATGTCTGGATTTCGGATGTATTTTGACCGGAACTCCATGAAACGGTCGTTCCATTGGGCAAGGGGTAGACATACAAAAAGGCCGATTCACCTGGGCAAAGATTTCGGTCTTCACCCAATTCAAAAATGGGCAGAGGTTGCACGTTCACTTGAATGCTATCGCTACTGGAGCAACCTTGATCCGTCACGACGACGGAATACAGTCCGGTCGCGTTGACATTCAAGGTAGCATCGGTTCCACCGTTCGACCAGTTGGTTTGTTCGGCGAAATACAAACTCGTGTTCAAGGTGGTATTTTGTCCATGGCAGAGGGCAATGTCAGGTCCCAAATCAAACGCTGGCAATGGAATGACCGTGGCCAAAATCGAATTTTCATAGGGACAGCCTTGGATTGGAGTATTCAATGTGGTGACTCCAGCATCGGTAACCCAAATACCGGCGGTGCTCTCGCCGCTGCTCCACAGGTATTCCGGGGCTCCGAAATTGGCAACAACAAAAGCACTGTCTCCAGTACAAAATGAGATCAATTCCGGTAAGTCGGGGTCAAATGGTGCAGCGAAATCGACCTCTACGGTGTCACGAGACACACATTCGCCAATCACAACTTCCGCAACCAATATGACGTCCATTCCTTCAACGGCCCATGACGATCCTGAGCCAGATGAAGACCCGTTTTGCCACCAAGATGTTTCTGAATCGGCATACCCGCTCGAGAAGGATGCCGTTTCGCCCAAACAAATCACCAAGTCTTCTCCCAATTCAAATCCTACATTGAGCGAAGGCGAGATCAGCATTTGGTCAACGAAGTTGCAACCGCCGATGCCGACATTAATGGAATAGAGCCCTGGCGTTCCTACCCAAAGGGCATGGGTGAGGTTGCCGTTGCTCCAAGTGTAACTGTCCGCACCAAGGGGCGCTTCCAAGAACAAGCTATCGTCTAGACACAGGTCCATCTCGTCGCTTAATCCGATCTCGAAAAAAGGCACATGCTGAACCAGGAGGGTGTCCGTTGAAACGCAGTTTTCAATACTCACTTCGACGATCACGGTATCGTCTTCTCCTGAAACTGTTGTGGCTGCTGCTGAGCTTCCATTTGCCGACCCGCCACTGATCCAAAAAGTACTTGTCGCGTTGTACCCACTGGTCAAAATCACCACATCGTCATCGCACAAGATGATATCAGGACCGAGATCAACCCCGGTATTGGCGGAGGAAATGGCTTCTAATTCGAATAAAAAACTGCACGTTTCTGTTGTCACGGTGGCAGCATATTGTCCAGGAGTCGTGATGGTGTATTCGCTTCCAGTTGAACCATCGGACCACACGATATCCACAGATGTCCCTGACCACGATGGGTCATCGACATGAACATCCACGGTTTCGTCTAGGCACAAAACAACGGGGTTGTTTTCCCAGATGACTGAGTAAAGTGGGTGGAATTCAACGAATGTCGTATCCGCGTCAGAACAGCCCAATTGAGACCAAACGACAATGACAGGGCCCTCTTCTGTGGTGGAGAAAGTCGAGTTGCCAGAAGCCCCATTCCATGTCAACGTCATTTCTGGATCGATGACTCCTAGATCAAAATCGATGGGATCCCCAGGACAGGACATGACGTCTGCGCCCAAGCTGAATTCAGGAAGGTCAACGGATGTCAAATTCATGCTCTCGGTATGGGAACAGCCGTTCGCAGCGTCTGTTAAGGTCAGCGCATAGGTGCCGCTTGCAGAAACCGTACGTACCGCATCCATTGACCCATCTTCCCACTCGCCGGTGACCCCATCAAGCCATGGACCGTTGTAGAGATCAATGCTGCCTCCATCACATAAAAGGGAGTCCGAAGGCAGGCCTGTCGAAGGCAATTCAGGCACCACTATTTCGATGGTTTCGGAAAATTCGGCTCCACAGACATCTTCATATTCCACCGTGTAAGTGGCACTTTCGCTCACGGTGGCCGTTACACTCGAACCGGTAACAGAAGATAGACCTTCGGCAGGTGACCAGGTTGGATTGATGGCCGAAGCGGCAATTGAAAGTTCCGATGGCACCCCCGCGCATGTCATCACACTATCGGGAGCGAGATCAGCCGACCAAGGGAGCAATTCTGCGCCACAAACCCGGTGAATGTTGGTGGCTCCGCCTGTTGCAGCTGTGAAGCCCCATTTTGCAATTGTTGACCCAATGGTTTCCTGTACATCCACCGTTGTGGTGATCCGTTCATTGCAATCAAAATACACGATCATTTCGGACGTGTTGGCATCATACGTGACCCGCAAATCGTGAAAATTGCCATTTTCAATATTTCCGTTGGTCGGTAGCGCGGGAACGGGAGAGGCGATGACATTGGCTCCAACATGTGAAACGCTCCCATTTTTTTGAATTCCAAGGTGATCTTGTGTCAAATCACCAACAGAGGGTGCTCCTGCTCCATAGTAGGTATCCATCTCAACCCCCAAGCTATTTCCAATGCCCCCAAACCCCATTTGTCCACCCCCGACTCCAATCATGGGCGAACCCAGATTCCGTATAACGAACACCATGCCATCTGCACCTCCATTGTTATTGCCGAGATACACTTCGGCATTCATCTCCCATGATTGGGTGACATTGATTGTGCCCGTCATCCAAACGGCCCCTGTTTGGCTGTTGGCATTGGAAGTCAGTCGGTAACATCCTCCTCCTTGGTTGATTGCATTTCCTACCAATATCTGACCGAAAGAAAAACTACCTAGGCTGCCTACGATTGACATGAGCATCCAAATGCCCAATGAACGATACCTGTTTCTTAACTTCAATTTTCTCATGACAAATGCAAAATTAGTCATATTTGGAAAGGTCCGGATATTCCCGGCGCCGATGAAGGCACCCCCACGAGATCTAAAGCGACAATTGACCGCGAATCCCTGCGGACCAACCGGAGTTGATGCTTTGGGATCCTACGCTCCATTCAGGTGCAACCCAACAAGTCCATCGCCGTTGAAATCGGATACTCATAATGGGAGCCAATTGTCCGGTGTTTCGATAGACCAACCCCAAAGCAACGATGGTGGCAGAACGTTTGTCGGTAAAGCGAGAGTCTTCACCAAATGCCCGCTCTAGCATAGCACCGGTCGACCAGAGCATGGCCGTGCCTTGGCGTTCAATTTCTGTCCAACACAAACTGCGGAAAAGGGTGTTTTGCCACTTAAAATCGCTGTACCAAGTAGCCAAAACTGTGTGCCGAATGGCGTAAGCGTCTTTGGAGTGGCGGAAAAACCCTTGGTTGACTGGTGCGTGCAGCAATCGATACGCGGCAGTCCAATTTTTGGCTTGGTAGGTGAGTTCACCGCCCACTTCGAAATGAGTGGCCCGATCTTGGAACAATGCCTCGCCCGACTCCTCTGTCAGCGGCTGGACCGGATTGAGCAGGTACTGGCTATCCCAAACCCCTTGATTCTTCCAAATCCTTTGCCCAAACCCCAACTGAATGGCACCGGTGAGGAAATCCGACCGGTTGATTTGGATGCGTTTGAAACCGCCCGCTAAAAGCCGAAACCGCTGCAAGGCGGTTCCCTCTTTGTCATCCTCAATCAAACACAAAATCCCCGTGGCTTCACCGGGATTTCCATGCTTTTCAGGAAAGTGCCAACTGAGTTGCAGTCTAGAAGTCTGAAAACCATCCTCGCCAACGCCTTGATTGACTTGCTGGTGGTACAAATCGAATAGCATAGCCGGTGAGTTGGATCGGTTGGCCAATCCTCCGCCTGCGGCCCAAATGGCTTGGCCTGAACCCATGCGCGCAGGCATCAGACAAGACGCTGCGTCTTGTCCGTGGAATTCCATGGCATGGAAAGCCATAAAACTCATCAGGAGGATTCTGTATGGTAGGTTATCGAACCAGCGTGACATGACGTGATGTTTGGATTCGGGTCCCATCTGAAAAATGCATATTCAACTGCACGGCGTACACACCAGATGGTGCTGCTCGTTCGCGTTGCGTTCCATCCCATCCGTGCAAGGAGTCTTCGGTGATAAAAACCAATTCGCCCCAACGATTGAAAACCTTCATTTCAAAAGCATCAAGTGGTTGAGATCGCAGCACAAGCTCATCGTTCAGGAGGTCTCCATTGGGTGAAAATTGATCTGCCAAGAACCAATTGACTGGAGCATGCACACAAATGAATGCCGTATCAGTTTCGATGCAACCACCCTCATTTTCAAGTTGCAGAATCATTTGAAAATTCCCGGGCTGCTCCGGCTGCCAAAGCGGAGAGGAATCGGATTCATAGGGATGGGACCAGACCTCAGGGGTTTCCCCTTCGGAAAGAAAGGCCACAGCACTCCATTCACCTGATGAGGCGAATTGGCTGTAATCGATCAATTGCAAAGGCAGAAAATCCCAGGGAATGCAATCCAATCCAGGATTGACCGAAAATCCAGCGCTCAACGGTGAAAATGCTGGTGCGATCACTTCACCGATGGTGGTGCAACCATTGTTGGATTCTGAAAGGGCCCAAGGCGTGGCCGCGCCAGCGTTGGATTCCAAAACCCATGTTGAGGTATTGCCCGAGACCACATCCGGATTGATGGCCGATCCGTTCCAGAATAGCTCGTATCCGGGGGATTGCAATTCCATGAGAATGGTAGATACTTCTCCGAAACAGAGGGTGTCAGAAAGCGTGATGTTCCATTCGGGTGACGGGAGGACTGCAATGAAGGACGAATCCAATGCCGGATCGGAACATCCATCCGCAGCCGTTACCACCAAAAACAAAGAAGAGTCCGTTTGCAAGGTTGTCGTCGCAATGGGAAATCCGCCATGTGACCAAGACCAAGTTGGCAAAGCGTCGGGCAAACCTCCCCATGAGGATGCGTTTGCCGAGGTTGCTTGCCCGGGGCAAAGAACCGAGTCTGTCACGGTCAATTCCACTTGCAGCGGAGGCAGCATGTAAATGGAAGTTGTGTCAGCAGAGGCGCATACATCGCCATTCCAAAACACCATTAATTCATGATATCCCGTATCCAATGCCGCAATTTCAATGGAAGTTTGGAGGGTTTCGTTGAGAAACCAGATGCTATTGTTGGAAGGAACTAAATTGGGCTCCCACCAAAGGTCTTGGAAACACCAAATGGAGTCGAGTCCAACAAATGTAGCCTGCTGCCAAGCTTCCACATTGACCGACACGATATCCGAGCACCCTCCTGGCGCAGTCCAAATGACATCCTGCCAGCCAGTGTCCGCATTTTCGGGAGTCAATAAGCCGCTGGTGGAATTCACTCCACTCCCGCTCCAGAATCCACCCAATGGCCAACCTTCAGGAGCCAGCTCAAGAGGGGATTCATCGTTGCAAATGATGACCGGATCCAAGCCCAATTCAGCGGGGAAAACTTGAAAATCCACGCTGTCCTGGCAGGTGTTGGCTTCGAAGATCAGGGTGTATATGCCGGGTTCGATTTGATTGGGGATTGCGCTCCAGTCACACCAATTGTCCACGCTCAGACCTATGCTGCTTCCAGAACCACTAGACATCGTTGTGGCACTTGCTCCAGGCCAGTCTCCGCTCCATGTGCCGCACCATGGAATCGCGCCAACGTTGCCGTTGTGTAAATCGATTTCTTCAGCCAATGCGCATGTTTCGATGAGATTGGAATTGATGAATGTGGTGATGTTGTTGACGAAAATTGTGTCCACGCATCCATTTGGCGCGTTGTAAATCAATGGCTGACTCCATCCTTCGGGGGCGCTTCCTGGATCGAAAAGCCCGGAGGAAGCGTTGATGATGCCCGGTCCTGTCCATGTGCCTCCTACGGGATAAAAATCTGAAGATGGGATGAATGGATCTTCGGCAGGACAGCTCGCGAATTGACCCAAGCCCAAACCAATGGGCAAAATATTCGCTTGCGCCAATTGGGTGCAGCCGGTCAAGTTAAAATACCAAGTTGTCCAACCTCCTGGCAGGGAACCGGGATCGAATCCGTCATTGGAAAGAGCGGGGCCCGTCCAAAACCCAGCATCGTTGATTTCCGGCAGTGGCATCCAACCTTCCGATTGGCAGATGCCTCCCAAATTTTGGGGGGGATTATCGGGGAGGATTTCTATCGCCATTGTATCGCTGCAACCAGAAGCGTCGATGATCAATTGGAAGAGGCCAATGCTGTCTGGGGTGAACATGCCGTCCGGTGAAATTCCGGGTCCGGACCAAGCCGCAGGTAAGTTGGAACTGCCTTCAATGAGAAAGGTCTCCGCGCCAAAGCAGCTGGCCAAGTCTGGCCCTGCGTCCACCCATTGCATCCAAAAGGTGGTGTCCTGCATGCACCCTTCTGGTGTGGTGTACGTTATGGGAGATTGTGGAGGGTTTGAGCCATTGGAAACGGCATCGGCTGCTGCTTCGGAAGTGTTGAAGTACCAGTCGCTCCCGTCGGCATAAACCGCTCCGCTCCAAGTCCCTCCCAAAGGAATAGCTTCCAAGGTGAAATCCTCCGAAGTACTGCAAATCGGTTCGTCCCAGGTGGTGGTGATGGAGAGGTTTTGGGCGGATAAGATGTGTGAAAATGTCGTTGACAATGAAGCGGTGGGTTGCTCCACCTGCAACGATAAGGTGAGCGTGTCCAAGTTATCGAAGCAAAGCATCAATCCGGCATCTACCCCCTGTGGCAGCTCGTCCTCTGGTATCGGCGTCCCGCCTTCCATGTCGATCCACGTCGTGATGTGCTCCGCACAGCCATCTGCCGTCCAGTGAATTTCATAGCAGTTGCCTAAACACACGGCATTTCCAGGTGAATTCCAGGAACCGCTGATTGGACATGTGATGACTGCTGCATCGAATAAAACCTGGAAATGGTGCGTGGAATCGCAAGCATCTCTCACGTCTAATGGGAGTTGAAGCGTCCACTGACAATTTCCGGTAGTCGCCGAGTTGAATGGAATGTACACTCCGGTGGCACTGTCTCCTGTGCAGAGCAATTCAGCATCTGCCAAATTCCAATCGACCTCCGGGCCATCGATTATGAGCAATGAGTCCAGGTATGCTTCGCTGCAGCCAATTGCTGGAACCATATCGAACGTCATGCCGGTTATGCCACAGGTTTCCACTTCGAGTTGCGTCAAAGTGGGGGGGGCAGGTGGAGATACCAGTCCTTCCCATTCCAATTCGAATCCGCACAAATTCAAACTGTTATCCGAGGTGAACACAAACGCCACCGTGCCACTGTTTGCCAAGAGATCATCAGGGATGTAATCGATTCCTGTAATGCTGGCGAGAAGCACTCCCGCGTCCGGAAGACCATCCCAAATGGTGAGAAAATCAAATCCATCTTCGATGCAGATGTTCTGAGAGAAGCTGATAGAGATGGGGATTACCTCCTCCATTTCTACGATGAAGGTCAGTGCTTCGTTGGAACTGTACTCCTCACCTTCACCGCTATCGGTGAGAATGCCATTGCAATCGGTCACCGTCATATCGGCCATGGCGTACTCCGTTTGTCCCCATGTCATTCTGCTATAAAAACATGCAAGCAAGAAAACACCCCACTTGGCCAGTGTCATCGAGCACTTTGCAAAGGATTGGAGGCGTGTCATCGCAAGGTGTCGACGATGAGGATGGTTTCGGAAGTAACCGTATTCGAGGCATTTCCAGCACGATCGTAGACCTGGAAACTCAACGTGGTGGTTTCTTGGTCTCCATTCCCAAGGAGAAACAAAGGCGGGATTTGCACCAGAAAATCTCCTTCAATGTAGAGTTCCTCAAAGTTGGGAGTGAGTGGAGGGATATGGTACCAGTCATCCCCTTGCAAACGGGAGTCCCTGATTCGCAAAGAAGGGTCGTCCGGATCGGCTTCTCCCAAATCGCCTTGGGCGTCCTGGTAGTGAATTGTCACAAGGATTTCATCTTCAAAAGCTACAGCCACTGTTGGGTCCAGGCTCACAATAAAAATCTCTGGAGCAACGGATACGGGTTCGTCTGGTTTGCATCCGGCCCACAGAATGGTGGCCAAAGCCAAAGTCGAAGCGACGAGTTGCCAAGCTTTCATGGGATATAAAGAGAATAAAGTGGGATCAGGTAAGATTGACTTCCAATGCCGGGAATATCGATGGTGTTGGAACCGTCATCCAAGCTTATCCGAATGAAGCGCGTACTCCCTGGTGGGAGGGCACTCAAGTCCAATGTAATTCGGTGGCCATATGTGCTGATGCCACCGGAAAAGTCAGCTGCCTGAAACGTAAACGGCTGTTCTAGTGCAACCGGGATGGCCATATCGATGCTGTCGGGTATCGAAGCCATGCGGAGGGATGCGACCAATGCCGAGAGAGGTGTGGTATCATCGGAAATGGCAAACCACAGATCAACCAATCCAGCTTCCACCTCCAATCTATAATTTTCATCCGCATTTCTCGTGTACGGGTTTTCGGTCGTTCCCGAAGGAAAGCCACCGAAGCCTGAAATTTGTGGGGCCAAATCGGTTTCGCTTGGAAAATTTCCATTGATGTCCGCCGCTCCATTTTCGATCCAAGAAGTCAAAGCGGCTAAATAGTCTTCACGCATCGCATTCCAATCCGAATCCGAATCCACCGCAAGCGGCATCATACCCGAACTGTTTGGAATGAATTCGGTCAAACGCTTCATCAAAAGGCTTTCGTTAGCTGACCCAGGCATGACGCGGTAGGTGAAACTTCCTGCAGCATCATTGGAAATGACGGGGTGATTCACCAAGGTGTTCCAGGCCGAGCCAACGGTTCTGAAGTCGGGTTCAAACGTGCCGTCATGGCATCCCGAATTGGCGCAAGTGGCTTGAAATATCCGGTCATGTAGCCAAACGAATGTTCCTTCGGGTATGGGCGCCGTGGCATCCAATTCCGTGACTGTTTCGATGAGGTCGTCATACGGATTGGGTGGGGGATCTGGATGGCATTGCGCCAAGACGAAACAACCAGCAATCAATCCGAGAAATGTGAGCCTTCCCATGGATGTTAAATTTGATCGAGCAAGCTCGCCGTACCTGGGACAACCATGCCCGCGGATTGAACTTCGGGTTTTACACCCAGCAAGTCGGCAACGGTCATCATGGAGTCGCTCACGCGGCCTACGGGATTGGCTTCACTTCCGATCGACAGTCCTGAGGGAATACCGCTGCCGGCCAATACGGTCCAAGCACGCAACGAATTGGAATCGCTGTGGTCAAATGCCAACCATTCGTTTTGATCGAGGATGTTGTTGGGCTGCAAGTTCCGTCCGCATTCCGGTGTGCAAATGATCGAAGTTTGGCCGGCCAATTCCGGAATTTCAGTTTGAATCGAATTCCATAAGTGACCCACAGCATGGTCTGCGCGGTGCAATGCGGCCAAGTAGTTGGAAAAGTTGGAATGGCAAGAATCCACAGCACTCAAATTGACCATCATGAATGCAGGCTTGAACCACTTCATCACCTCGACCGCGAATCCCATCGTGTACAAATCACCATTGTCTGTCACCGGCGGAAGATCCAAGGTTCCGTCGGAAACTTTGGTGTACATGGCTTTCATGAACGCCTTGATGTTTTGCTTTTCATCTTCGGTGTTGCCCAGACCAGTCGACGCGGAAGTCAACGCTTGAAACTGCATGTCCAGAAAGGTTTTGAGCCGGTACATGGGGGCCAGTTCGTTTTCCGGATGATAAATCTTGGCATCCGCCAGGTAGGTGTTGCCCACCGAACTGAACGTGACAGTAGGAGCGAAGAAATTGCCCGCATAGCTTGCCCCATAGTCGGGATGTGCACTGTGATTTAGGAGCGGTGTAGAATTGCCAATGCCGTTTCCAATGAACCATACATCGGTGGCTGAATACCCACCATGCCGCCGGAGGTATTCGAAAATGGTCGGATTGATGGGGCGTTGCTTCAGTCCCTGTGTGGTCACGGTGCTTCCTTGGACCAAGCTATTCAGTCCGCCGAAATGACCTGCGCTCAGAGCGCTGATCTCCCGAAAAACGGTTCCTTGTTGCTCCAGACTCTGGCCCAAGATGGCAGGAATGGGGCTGATTCCTCCGGTCCCTGTACCGTAAACAATCTTCGATACCGGCGGTTCGCCGTCAAAGATGTTGTACATGATGTTGCCAGGATAAGGCTCATTCTGGCTGTCATCTAAATACCTTTTGAGGACAGATTCCTGTTGCCTTACGCCCCCCGCAAATGCAACCATGACGACATGTTCAGATGACCTTGCGCCTGTTGGCGCGAAAAGTCTCCCGCTCGGTAAGATGTACGGTGCGACTGAAAAGCCTGCGGCGGCCAATCCCGCCTTTTTAATAAACGTTCTCCGGTCCGATGTGTGTTGCTTTTTCATCAGTAATACAGGTATTCTGCAGACAGTCCGAAAGACATATAAATCAATTCTGGAGTCATGCCCGGATTGTTCAAGATGAATTCCCGAACGTAGGTGCGTTCAGCTTGTGTAGGGAAACGCGTGAAAAACCGCAAATACGTTTCGTCGATGAAGGCATCGGGATCGGCGATCATCGATTCAGTCGATTGCAGGCTGAGTTCCGGTTGATTGAAAAAATTACTCAGCAGCACTTCCCGTGCGATGTCCTGGTCACCGATGGATTCGAATACCGTTGAGACATCGTACAAGTCATTGGCAGGCATGCCCGTTTGAAAAAGATTGGTGTGAACGATGGCCACCCATTGCTCATTGGTCTTCAGCCGGTCTTTTTCTGCAAAACCGGGAGTAACCTCCAGTCCCTGCAATTCAAAATGCGCTTCTGGTTCAGGGCGACATCCCGTGATGTTCCAACTGAATATAACCAGCGCGATGATTTTCAACGCATGCGTGGAGCCATGAATGGATTTGTTAGAAACCTGCATATTCATCGGATTGAAGGACGAGTCGTTGTATGGTGGAAACTTCTAAACCATTGGCAAAAGCGTTCATGCCTTCGATGACTTCACCATCACTCGGATCACGAGCGAGGAAGCTTCGATAGACCCATCGGACCATTCCCTCATTCCATTCGGGATTCAATAACATGGCATCGAGGAAGGAGGGTTTGTCTTGAGCGGCCATCCCGAAAACTTCTTCGGGTTGATTGAACTCGATGATGGCGTAGGCTGCATCAAATTCCGCACTGGTTGGAAAGCGTTGGTACAAATCATCAAAGCAAGCTTGGATGAAATTGAAGCTGTTCATATTGATCATGTCGTACACCGAATTCCAAATCATCCGATGGCAAGCTTCGCGAACGTCAATCAATCCGGATTCAAGATCGACTCGGCTCAAAAGCACCCATTGCATGCGCTCGGCTGCTGCTTGATTGATGGTGTATCCTATGTAGTTGCCATTGAGCGAATCGTTGATGGCTTGTCCTCTTAATAGACCATACCGTGTATTCAAAATCCCATCCGATGCCCCTTCTAGAAAACGCGCTTTCAAATCTGTGTAAAGCTTTTGATAGACCATGCCTCGGTATGTAAACTGATCGATGGAGTCCATTCCTTCGATCAAACCGTCCAATACCTGAAGTCGGATGTCCATGGTCAAATCTCCTTCCTCCAATATCGCCACATCCCTCTCCATTTCTTCGTCATTCGGTTCCCGTCCAATCAAATCGATGTAGAATCGATTGACGTAATTCTGAACCAAAATTGTAGATATTTCGTCATAGGCAGGCACCGGGTTGTCCTCATAAACAAAGACTTCGGGCTTGCATCCACTCAGTACCGTGAGGCTCAATCCCAAGATGAGCAAAGAGGTTGAACCGAGGGAGGGGGATAACAGCATCGTCTAATTTATCTATAAACCAACAGATTGAGCCTTGGGTTGCATATTTTTGACAAACAAACAAACTGCAACCATTGCCTTAATTGGCTTGAAAAGATAAAATATTCACCTAATTTCAATTGATCATGAAAAATTTCTTCACCGTTTTATTCATTTCTCTCGCTGGAATCACCATTGCACAGACCGACGTGGTGGTCAAGGAACGACAGAGTACAGAACGCGCCAAATCGGCAACCCTGGATGGATATTTTTTGCAATTGGGTTTCGACCATGCAACCATACAAGGGGTGAAAACAGATTTGCTAGATGAGGGCATGGCGCGCGATCAGGTAAAAATAGGCATGCGGGTCATGATCGGCCTATTGCGGGGAGCCGATCGGGCTGAAGGATCGGTCAAGCATCATGAGTTCCTTTCAGAAAAGGGATTTACGGCCGATCAGATATCGGCCATTGACGAGTGGGCCGTGAAGCTTGCAGGAAGTCTCAAAGGAAAGGAGTAAATCTCTTTTGGATCATCCGAATAAAAAAAAGGGCGCCTGCAAAGGCGCCCTTTTTAATTTCGGGAATAAGGAGTTATTTCCGAGAAGCAACAAAGAACAAAACGGCCATGACTACGGACACGCCTAAGTTGGCATATGCTGTCATTCCTTCCGCCATCCCAGCGAATACGTGGTAAGCAATGATGGCTGCCCACATGGTTTCTCCAATGGCGAATATGCGTCCCATACCGGCCAGTGTTTCGCCCGTTAATGAGGATGCCTTCCATGCTACCAAAGCGAAAAACAAAAAGGTAACTCCCATGAATTGCCCGAGCGTGACCATGTCAGTGGTCACATCCATTCCGGCCATGGAGAAAAAGTTGTCTGTGGCGAATAATGCCATGATTCCATTGAGTCCCATAATTGCCGTGGCAATGCGAAAAACAGTTGAAGTGTTCATTTGAACAATGATTTTAGAGCTAAATGCTGGGCAATTAGCTGTTGTTATTTTTTCAATGTACATGAAAATCAGAATCTTCAATTTGTCCATACCTTAACGGTTATACACAACAATTAGCGGTTACAGAAAATGAAACGATCTCAATTCATGCGCGCTTTGGGCCTTATGGCAACAGTGCCAGTAGCTACCGGTGTGAGCGGTATTCGAACCGCAACTGCGCCGTCTGTGCAAAAAACCACAGGCCGGAATTCGTTTTGTGTCCTGGTTCCGTCCGAGACGCCCGGACCTTTTCCGTTGGATTTGACGGACAACGTATTTTTCTTTAGGCAGGATATCCGGGAGGATCGGCAGGGCGTGCAACTCCGTCAGAAAGTTCGCATCCTCGGAACAGAAAACTGTGAGCCCATGCCCAATGTTCGTGTCAATATCTGGCATTGCGATCGCAATGGGAATTATTCCGGATATGGCACTGAATTGGAACAAACATATTTGCGGGGCTATCAAATGACCGATGCCAATGGTGAATGTGAGTTTGTGACCATTGTGCCTGGATGGTACCCTGGGCGTGTAACGCACGTTCATTTCCAAGTGCATGTAAGCACATCGTATAGCGCCGTATCGCAATGGACTTGGCCGCATCCGGAAACAGTAGCCGCAGTGGAGGACCATTGGGAGTTGTATCCTCAAGGACCCGACCCCATGGCTCCAGAGCAGGACGGGGTCTTCGCCGATGGATTTGCACTTCAGATGGCGGACTTGACCTGGGATACTGCGGCTCAAGAATATGTGTCCACGTATGAAGCTGTGGTTGAAGGATTGGGAACGAACGGAGTGGGTCATTTGGAACGGATGACAGCGGGGGTGATTGAAGTCAGACAAAATGCTCCAAATCCATTTGCCCATCAAACCACAATCCCCTTCACACTGAATCAACCGGCGAGTGTTAGATGGTCCATTTGGTCTCCTTCAGGCGTGGAAGTGCACGGGTCGGAATTGGGGACTTTGCCTGCGGGAGAGCATCGGATTGCAGTGAATTTGGAACGAATGGCGTTGCCAAGCGCTTCCTATATCTATCAACTGGTGGCTGTCACATCAGAGGGGGAGTTTTCAGTCGTTAAGCGGATGACCCACCTGGCAATCTGAGGCTTCAAAGGTTTATTCTGTTTGATCTGATTTCTACGAGGTCTTTCTAATGGACTGGCGTACTTTTGCGCCCTTTTACCATTCCCCCTTTTGTATGCGCCTTGCCCTTTTTGACCTCAAGCAAACCGTCGATTATAAGCTCGAAATACTGAGTGGATTGACGGTCGCCATGGCTTTGATTCCGGAGGCAGTTGCCTTTGCTCTGATCGCAGGGCTGGCTCCATTGACTGGCTTGTACGCCGCTTTTGTGGTTGGGTTGGTGGCGAGTGTGCTAGGTGGTCGTCCCGGGATGATCAGTGGTGCCACTGGAGCAATTGCCGTGGTCATTGCAGCGCTTGCTGTTTCGGAAGGTCCTGAATACATTTTCGCGACGGTCATCCTAGCCGGTATATTGCAAATTGGAGCGGGTTTATTGCGGTTGGGTAAGCTGATGCGCCTGGTTCCTCAACCAGTCATCTTTGGTTTCGTCAACGGCTTGGCCATCATCATTGCCGGGAGTCAACTGGAACAATTCAAATCGTCCGATGGAGGTTGGCTCGGTGGAGAGTCCCTGATGGTATTTGGTGGCTTGGTGATTCTGGCTATGGCCATCATCGCTTTTTTACCCAAACTGACCAAGGCTGTACCGGGTGGCTTGGTTGCTATTTTGGTGGTGTTTGCGCTGGTTGCGTTTTTTGAATTGGATACCAAAACGGTGGGTGACATGGCATCGATTGAAGGAGGTTTCCCCCCATTTCATATTCCGGTGGTGCCTTGGACTTGGGAAACCCTCTCCATTGTCTTTCCATATGCAGCCATTGTTGCTGGAGTCGGGCTGATTGAGAGTTTGCTGACCTTGAATATCATCGATGAAATCACCCAAACCCGTGGGCAGGGAAATCGGGAATGTATCGCACAGGGTAGCGCCAATATTTTAAGTGGTTTCTTTAGCGGAATGGGCGGATGTGCCATGATTGGTCAGAGCCTCATCAATGTCTCATCAGGAGCTCGGGCACGTTTGTCGGGTATCGTAGCATCCGTTATGCTTTTGGTTTTCATTTTGTTTGGAGCATCCATGATCGAGCAATTGCCGATGGCCGCGCTGACCGGGCTGATGATTATGGTGGCCATTGGGACCTTTGAATGGGCTTCGCTTCGAACGTTTCGACGCATGCCAACAAGCGATGTCGTCATTATGCTGGTGGTTACCTTAGTGACAGCCGTGTTGCACAATTTGGCCCTGGCCGTATTTATTGGTGTCATCATTGCTGCACTTCTATTTGCTTGGGACAATGCCATTCGAATCCGTGCACGCAAACATGTGGACGAGAACGGATGGAAGCATTACGAGATTTATGGTCCCTTGTTTTTCGGTTCCTCTACATCGTTTCAGGAAAAATTTGAAATCAATAGTGACCCGGAACATGTGGTCATCGATTTTGCCGAAAGCCGTGTAGCGGATATGTCAGCGATTGAAGCCTTGAGTCGAATAACGGTTCGCTACGCTGAAGCAGGAAAAAAAGTGCACTTGCGGCATTTGTCACAAGATTGCCGAAGATTACTCGATCGAGCAGATGCGATTATCGAAGTAAATCACTTCGAAGATCCGACATACAAGGTGGTGACAGATCAAACTTAAAGGACGATCAAGCCATCGAATTCAATGGCCTGCAGTTCCATTATTTTTTTAGACGTGAAATTGTTGTTTTTGCATTCGGGTTAAATAATTTTGTGGCATGAAAATCAGAATTCAGTATGTATTGTGTGGTTTAATTTTTGTCTGTATGAGGATCACTCCAATGCATGGTCAAAAGATGATTTCTGATCGCCCCGATCAAACAGAAAGCGCATTCACCGTTCCCCCGAATTTCGTCCAACTGGAGTGTGGGACTTCAGTTAAATGGACCGAATCTGTTTTGTCCGGATCCTTTTTGTCCGGGACGGAGCGAGAATTGGTGTTGCCTACTGCCCTGATTCGAGTTGGGGTTCTTCCTTCATTGGAATTACGTGTCATGCATCAATTGACGCAAACGCAAACGCAAACGCAATCGAATTCGGCTTGGGTTGAGAATTCACACATGAGTGGAACAGATGATTTGGAACTTGGTTTGAAGTGGCAAGTGCTCAACAAAAAGACACAGATGGCGCTTTTGAGTCATATTGCCGTCAATACGGGGACAGACTCTAGCGAAGAATGGAGGATTATCAATAAATGGTGCATCAGCCATAATTTGGAAGGTGATTGGTCGATCGGTTACAATTTGGGATTTGATTTGATTGATGATTTGACGATATACACGTATGCATTTTCCGTTGGAAAAGCGATTGATTCTAAAGTCTCATGGTACGTAGAGCCATATGGCACCTTGGATGAAAACGGACTCTTTTACGGGAACATAGATGCGGGGTTCATGTGGTTGGTGAACGAAAGATTTCAAATCGATTGGAGCTTTGGTATCGGCAAAAAACAGCGGATGAACTACAGTGCAATGGGTTTCAGTTGGTTGATAGGTGAGGCCAAGTAATTGTTTCGCACAGGTATGGTTGTCAAAGGTTTGTTGTTAGTTTTGGGGTTCATAAACAACGAAGCGACATGCGTTATCTAATTGTCTTCTTTTCTCTATTCATGGCAACCGGAGTTTCTGCCCAGAAAATCAAACGCGAAACGGTCCAGGTCAATTATATCAGCCGCCCTAGTGAGCCGATCCCTTCAGACATCACGAGTTTGGATGTCACGGTAAGCCAGATATATCGGTTGGAATACGAAGCGGAGATGGAGCAATGGGAGGCTGATAAAGAAATGGCTCGTAAGAATTTCGAAAGCGAGTCAGAGGCCTATAACTCAAAAGGAACAGGTTCTAAAATTTTGGAACGAGCGTTGTTGAATGAGAAAAAACCTACATTGGTGTTGCCTGCTCAACCAGTGAAGCGCGAACGCATTTTTGAGCATGGCGTGGTGAGTGCTAAAATAAACATGGAAGGATTGACCAAGGCCTCTGGAGGGGCTGTTGTAGGGATTGAAATTCAATCATTTGAGGGTTCTGACCCTGTGGATTCAAGACTAGAGAATAAGGATAAAGAAGGGAACATTTCTTACAAGCATTATCGCTCAATGAAGTACCGTCAGCCGGTACGCTATACGTTGACACTGCCTGACGGAAGCATCGTAATTGATGAAGTTATTGGCTCAAGTGAAGGGTACATGACCCACAGCAGCAACAAGTACGCAAGCACATCGGCACTGAACAAGTCTTGGAATCAGAGTTCAATCAATGATCAACTGAGTCGCGCAGCGGTGGAAGCTGCTTTGGTTTCGATCAATGTTGTCTTGAATGATCGCTATTGCTTTAGCAAGAAAACGCGCTCCATGACCATCTACCATGCCAAGACCACCAAGAAGGTCGATTATACGGAGTTGAGCAATACGGCTTTGGACATGCAGATGGCGATGGAGAAATACTTTGACAACCAGGAAGCAGCCATGGAGGGAATTCGTGCATGCGTTCCTGTTTGGGAAACTGCACTTGAAGGTGCTGATTTTGAAAACAAAAAAGCGCGAATCAACAAGAAGATGGCCGGCTTTCTTTATCTGAATTTGATCCAGGCCAATATCTGGTTGGAAGAATATGACGCGGCCGATCAGTTGTTTGACGAAATGCGTCGATTGGACACCAAGAAGAGTGCTGAGGGTACCGCTAAAGGGCTCGATAGCTTTTCAGAAGATCAGCGTCGCAGAAAGGAGGTGAATTCCTAATATTTTTGGTATCAACGCTCGATCACGAGCAGCTCGAAGGATGTCTCTGTGCGCACTGAATACGTGCCACGGGGCCATCCTTCTGTGTTGATGGACCATTGGTTTTTGGCACCCTGGCTGTTTGGTGTGCTGGATTGGAATAGGAGTCTTCCCAGGGCATCATGGATGGCGATGGCAGCGTGATGGGTCCGCACAGTCACCTGGTTTTGAGCCGGATTCGGTGAGAGGTTGATGTCTGTTGTCGCATCCCATTCTTCGATGAAAACACTGCCAGTCCAAACAGATTCTGCAGTGACGCTGCAGCCATCAAAATATACCGTCGCCCCATAAAACCCAGCTTCGCCTGCTTCGAATGTCATGCCGGTTCCAATCCAGACATCATTCCAAAACCATCCGATGGAATCCACAAATGGGATTTCAGTCGTTGCCACGGAAAGGGTTAAGTCATTGGCCTCAATGGACGCGGAACCGTTGGTAGGACAAGCCTCAAAACGCGCTCGGAATAAATCGTCCTCCTGCAAATCCACCACGTTGCTTGCCAGCAGAGAACTCATTTCCCCCAATGCCGTATGATCGTTTTCATCCCAATGATCAAAGATCCAACCGGTGGCAGCAACGGCCTCGATTTCAACGGGGCAGCCTTTGAAGTAAATGCCAATCCATGGAAGCGGATCGGGTGCAATGGTGCTAATCCGAACGTGACCTGCGTTCGGAGGAAAGACATCCAAGGTGCACTCGATTTGACCTTGCAGTCCGAAACTGGTGTTGACGTGGCTTCTGGCCGTTCCAATTCGATTCGCATTGTGAGTGGTCATATTGTTGATGGCATTTAACCACGTGTTGTAGCTGTCGGGCGAATTCCAACGGTCAATGTGATGGGGTATACTGGTTTCGATTTCATCCATCATGGCGCTGATAACCCCATTGAATTGGGCCGTTTGAAATGTGGTGTTGACCAGGTCCGCATAGCGATTGATGAAACGAAACCGAAAAGCTTGGTTGTCCAATACACGATCGAATAATTCACTGTGCGCTGAAGGATAGCCGGGATTCCTCGCGTATTCTATGAAATTCTCCCAATACGAAGCTCCGAAAAACCCGAAGCTTGCGTCGTTGTCGTACAAGATGTACTTCCATTTCGCAACAGGAGATGCCCGAAATAATTTTACATTGTTGGTCCCCCAAGCAATGCCCATCCAGTCGGTGTTTTGCGCATAGGTTTCGAAAACGAAATAATCGATGTAGTTCTCCACATCAAAATGACTTGCGAACAAATTTAGATACTGCGCATTCGACGGCGGTGCCGCCATGAGCTCATTGATCGCACTATAAAATGAAGCATCGGAACCATTCAAAACGCCCCATGAATTCATCAGATCCACTCCATCGGCATCCACTCCAAGGTTGTCTGCGACAAAATGTTCATCCATTTTTTCGCGAGCGCCATAAAGCCCCCAAAACTCACCGTTGAGGTACACGATGATGGGCTCCCAAGCTCCTGCCATGTTGTGGGTTGAAAGTGCCATCCGGCAGAGGGCAGCATCTTGCAATTTCGTAGCCCAACTGTGTTGACCTCCGTTGCGTAAATTGATGTTATTGAAAGATAAAATTTCCGGTTTTTCATCGAACAATGGATAGTTCAAATCCCCCGAAAATGAGCCTTTAAAATCGAGGCGAAACGACCGCTGCGGTTCAGCGCGAGACCACCCTCCGTGGATTTCTAAATCCAACGATTCTTCCGCTTGTAAAGTGCCTGTCGCATCGAATAATTGAAGCCGGGTGGGTTTGGACCATGGTTGCCAAAAGTTTGCTCCAAAGAAGGGGTAGTTGCTTTCCGCATTGGGCCCTTCGACGTAAATGCCGGTGTTGTAATCCCACAGGTTGTCATAATCCGTAATTAGCGAAATCGTCGGGACGTCGGGATAGAATTCATCGATGATATAAGTGGCATCACTGACCACACTGGGCAGGGTGGTTTCTGTCGCATTCCATGCCCGTGTGCTCACAACCGACGTCGCGGATAAATTCAGGTTGTCAGTCGGGAAAACCGGATCAGTGTCATTGGGTACATCTCCGTTTGTGGTGTAACGGATGATTTGATCGGTGCCTGTTGGCATCACCGCTACGCTCAATTCGTTGTCATACCAGCCCGAAGGAGCTTGGAAAACGGGAGGTGCTTCGATGCCAACATAGCACGTGCTGCCAGCATTGGATTCGCCAGGACTGGGGGTGTCGAAAATGCACCAATCCAATGAGCCGCCTTCAGCGCGGCCCATGGACAATCCTGACCGAAGCAATGGGTTAATTGGAGCCACATCAATCAATTCACCGTTGGGGTTGCTCAAGATCAAGGGCTCGCCCACGCTCAGTTGAAAAGAGGTGTGATACCAGCTCATCGGCGTTGACCACCAAAATGGAGGTGAGGCGAATCCCATGGGGTTGCCATCTTTGGCGGTCATCCCTAAAAAAGGACGCGCACTCATGTCCGAAGAAGTCGTGGCAACGTTATGGGCCTGAATGGCTAGAACATTCGGGCCCGTTTGGAGCATTGCTTCAATGTCTTCCTCATTCCACCATTTCTGCTCGGGCTGCCCTCCAGCATAAAGAACGGCTTCTGAATTGAAGCCCGCCAGATCGTCGTATTGTCCAGCAATACCAACCATCGATTCGGAACGCCAAATTTCCGTGCCGTTCAGGTATGCGATGAAACCATCGTCGTAATCCATGGCCAAAGACAAATATCCCAGATCACTGGGGTCATCGACCAAGAATGTTTTGCGCATGTAAACGGATGTCACGTTGGTCAAATTGGTGCCATCATCCCCATCGCCGTAACCAAATCCACCGTTGCCCACGTTCCATGCAGAATCATCGTAATCCGTGTCATTCCAATTCGAACTTGGATTTGAAGAGGGGGTGAGGTATTTCCAAACATCCGTATCGATGGCGGCAAGTTCCCAAGGTTCGGCTAAGTAAGGTTTGTCTTGCCCAGAAGCTAAAATGAGAAGTCGCTCACCCGGAGCCAACACC
>JAPKCA010000097.1 GCA_028823145.1 Flavobacteriales bacterium | reverse complement strand
CCTTTGGACAGCTATTTGTTGTGGCTGGACCCTGAGACACTGGAGCAGGAAGGGGAGTTGGTCGCGTCATCCGCCGGCCCTCAATATGCTACGGAGGGCATTGAAGTGATGAACGGTCGGATTTATATCGCCGTGAACAATGCGTTTGATTATATGAACGAGGTCGGATTGATTGGGATGTACGATCCGGTTTCGGACGAATACGAGGAGTGGGATTTGGGGGAGGAAGGCAAGAATCCGATTCATTTATTTGTGGATGGTGGCCAGCTTTATACGGTGAACAACCGCGACTACGCATCAACTTCTTTGAGTGTGATTTCGCCAATGACTTCAGAAGTTTCAACATACGCTGTTGCCGAAACCAATGCAGGTTGTCTGGCAGCAGTGCTTTCAGAGGGTAGCATTCGTTACCAAGTAGCAGGAGAGGGTCAAGTGCGTTCTGCGCAGGTCGATGACTTAGCAATGTCTTCAGCGTGGCTCAATGAAGTGCCTGACTACTATGGCATGGCGGTGAATCCCGTTTCAGGAAATCTCTATGCCTCAGTAACGGATTACAGCACATTTGGCCTCATTGAGATCCGTGATGCAAATGGCACGCTTGTCAGCCAATTTGATTGCGGCGTGAGCCCTGGAGTCATCTGCATGGATGTTCGTTCGTTGGTGAGCGCCTGTGGCCCTAATTTGGCATCGAAACCATGTCAGGGAGAACTCCTGTTTGATCTGTTGGGCCGCCAACTGAACGGGTTAAACCAGGGATGGAAATTCGAGGTGGACGAACTGGGCAATAAGCGGATTCGGATGCACAACTGAATTCGGTCAGTGCGAGTAGCAATGCTGTCGATATAGGGTTGAGGCTACACCCAGAGCCCCAGAGGCGTTCTTCAAATAATCTGAAGGAATAGGAAGGCCACTCCTCCAGCCAAGGTCATTTTTTGCCAAGCTGATACAGAGTGAATATGCCCTCTGATAAGTTGGATGTGTGCAGCGGCGTAGGGCAATAAAAAAGCCATGACAGCCCAGCGATTTGGGAAATACAAAAACCCCATAGTACCGGCGAAGAGCAATGGAATCCAAGAAGCAGCATGCAGCCATTGCAGAAGCTTTCGTGTCTTAAGACTTCCCCACCTAACAGCAAGTGTATCGTGTCCAAATTGAGCATCGCCTTTTTGGTCTTGAAGGTCTTTGGTGATTTCCCGCAAGAAGGTGATTAAAAAACTGAGCAAAGCATATACAATCAAGCCTATGCCGTAGAAGCCTGTCATGTAGCCCGAGCCCGATAGGTGCACCCATTCTCCCATGATGCACCAAAAAGATAGTTGTCCCACAATGGCAGATATGACCAAGTTTCCACGTAGAAATCGACGCTTAAACCAGGGCGAATATCCCCAAAGAAGCGTGGCAATTCCGATGGTCCAAACCAAGGGCAAAACATGCTGTTCCACCCATGCCATGGCGAGGGCCATGGTCACGGCAGCTCCCGTTAGAATATGATGGAAAAAAAGCGTTTTTCTTCGACTGACCACTCGTCCAACCAGCGCCCTTCGGGGCTTATTGATGGCGTCTTCTTGGATGTCGAAATAGTCATTGATCACATTGCCACCTGCCGCGAGAAGCATCATGATGGATGCGGAAATCCAAAAAGTGAAAGAATCAAACGCAGGCACATGGTCAGGGACAATCAGCGCTTGCTGAATCGCCCACATAGTCAAGCCAATGATGGCGACATTGAATGGTCGTATCAGGCGCACCAAGGCCCAATAGGGGGAGGTGGTAACGAGCTCTGGGTGTTCGATTGACTTATCCATGCGTGGCATCGATCAATGCGGATTGCGTCCCATGATGATGTGCGTAGTTGAAGCCACCATGAATGGCGTGAGCTCCGACGCCTCCGTTTTTCCCCAAGTCCAAGTAGCCTACTTGCAAATCATCGGTCGGCATGCGCTTCATAATTCGGTGCACCGCTTCTTCGCACGCTTCTTGCGGACTCGCACCATTGCGCATCAATTCCACCACCAAGAACGATCCCACCGTGCGCATAACGGCTTCGCCCAACCCTGTGGCTGTGGCTCCACCAAATTCTCCATCGACGTACAACCCCGCTCCAATAATCGGACTGTCTCCCACGCGTCCGTGCATTTTGTATGCAACACCACTCGTGGTACAGCCACCGGCCAATCTTCCTTGATCATCCAATGCTAAAAGGCCAATGGTGTCGTGGTTTTCGCGGTTGATGACGGGGGCATAATTTGATTCTTCGCGCCATTTGTTCCATGCTTTTTCAGCTTTTGGAGTCAGTAACTCACGGGTTGGAATGCCCAATTCGCGAGCGTATTGTTCAGCTCCTGCGCCGGAAAGCATGACATGCGGTGTATTTTCCATAACGTGGCGGGCAAGCGAAAGAGGGTGCTCAATTCCTTGAACGAAACACACCGATCCAGCATTTCCCGTATGGTCCATAATGCACGCATCCAACGTGACGTGTCCATCGCGATCGGGCAATCCGCCCACGCCAACACTCAATCCCTCGGCATCAGATTCAACCAATAGCGCTCCAGCTTCAATCATGTCCAATGCGTTACCCCCGCTTCGGAGGGCCTCAAATCCCGCATCATTGGCCAGCATCCCATGATTCCAAGTAGACACCATAGCAGGAGTCGTGGCCTCTGGGGTGGGAATATCGAATGGATGAACCTTGGCAGAGGGATTTGCAGAACGGGTAAAACGCGCCCAGGCTGCTGGCCCGAGCCCTAAAGCACCCGCAACAAGAGCAGCTTCTTGTAAAAAAATTCGTCTCGATTTTGACATACGTCCAAGGTCGTAAAAAAAGGATGACCGTCAGATGGCTATTCGCTTTTGAATAGAACATGAGGGTAAGCCATGGCAAGAGGAGTAAATCCGTTCGGTCACGGGGTTCAAAAAGAAAGTCCCCATTCTTCGGAAAGAATGAGGACTTCTTGTTCTGGCTAGAGGTGATGTTATTTCACTTCTTCAAAATCGACATCGGTGACTTCTGCATCGCCAGTACTCGAGTCTCCCGCAGTTGCTGGTTCCGCTTGGGCTTCAGCGCCTTCAGGATTCGCATACATTTCTTCGCTGGCTGCTTGGAAGGCCCCGTTAAGCTGTTCCATGCCTGCTTTGCAAGCATCCACGTCTTGCGCAGTGTGTGCAGCCTTGAGTGACTCCAATGCAGCGTCAATGGGACCGCGCTTTTCGTCCGATATTTTTTCTCCGAATTCTTTTAGCTGCTTTTCGGTTTGGAATACCAAGGCATCCGCTTGATTCAAAGTCTCAATGCGCTCTCTAGCAGCTTTATCTGCATCCGCATTCGCCTCTGCCTCTTGCTTCATTCTTGTCACTTCTTCCTCACTCAAGCCGCTGGATGATTCGATTCGAATATTTTGTTCTTTCCCAGTGGCTTTGTCTTTTGCGCTGACCTGAATGATTCCATTCGCATCGATGTCAAAAGTCACTTCAATTTGAGGGGTGCCACGAGGTGCAGGGGGAATATCGCTCAACTGGAAGCGACCAATGGTCCGGTTGTCATTGGCCATGGACCGCTCACCTTGCAAAACATGGATTTCAACACTGGGTTGGTTGTCCGATGCCGTACTAAACGTTTCAGACTTCTTGGTAGGGATGGTAGTGTTGGCATCGATGAGTTTCGTCATCACGCTTCCCATGGTTTCGATTCCCAAAGAAAGAGGAGTGACATCCAACAACAAGACATCCTTCACATCGCCCGAAAGAACTCCGCCTTGGATAGCTGCACCAATGGCAACCACTTCGTCCGGGTTGACACCTTTTGAAGGCTCTTTACCGAAGAAGGCCTTGACAGCATCTTGAACCGCTGGAATCCGAGTCGAACCACCGACCAAAATCACCTCATCGATGTCGGAATTGTCCAAGCCAGCAGCTTTCATAGCTGATGCGCAGGGCTTAATGGTCCGCTTAATCAGATCGTCGGCTAGCTGCTCGAACTTGGCACGGGACATCGTACGAACCAGGTGCTTAGGCACACCATCTACGGGCATGATATATGGCAAGTTGATTTCAGACGACGTGGTGCTTGAAAGTTCAATTTTCGCTTTTTCAGCGGCATCTTTTAAGCGTTGCAAAGACATGGGGTCTTTGGAGAGATCCATTCCGCCATTTTCATCCTTGAATTCTTGCACCAACCAATCGATGATGGTTTGGTCGAAATCGTCACCTCCCAAGTGGGTGTCTCCATCGGTAGACAAGACTTCGAAAACACCATCGCCTAATTCCAAGATGGAAACGTCATGTGTTCCACCACCCAAGTCAAAGACCACGATTTTTTGATCCACGGATTTTTTATCCATGCCATAAGCCAAGGCAGCAGCTGTCGGCTCATTGATGATTCGCTTGACTTCCAACCCGGCGATTTCACCCGCTTCTTTTGTAGCCTGTCGTTGTGCATCGTTAAAGTATGCCGGTACCGTGATGACTGCAGCAGTGACTTCTGTTCCCAAGTAATCTTCAGCGGTTTTCTTCATTTTCTGAAGGGTCATCGCACTGATTTCTTGTGGAGTGTAGAAGCGATCGTCAATTTTTACGCGAGGCGTGTTGTTATCTCCCTTGACCACTTCGTATGGAACACGAGAGATTTCTTTTTTCACTTCATTGAACGAATTTCCCATAAATCGCTTGATGCTGAAAATGGTTTTCGTCGGGTTGGTAATGGCTTGACGCTTTGCGGGTTCACCAACTTTTCGTTCTCCTCCATCGATGAAGGCAATGATGGAAGGAGTTGTTCTTTTTCCTTCCGAGTTGGTGATCACCACAGGCTCGTTGCCTTCCATAACGGACACACAGCTATTGGTGGTTCCGAGGTCAATTCCAATGATTTTACTCATAGCTTGTTTGAATGCGTTTTCAAATGATTTGCTTTGGTCATGTCAAGGAACGTGCCGCAATGGATGTGATGCCTTGACCCTGCCATAGTTGTCACAATGCATCGTGGGGGACTGACAAAAAGACCCCTCTGAGTCAAAAAGACTGAGGGAAATGGCAGACATCGTGTCAGTCCTGGTCTCTTCTGGCGAGCATCTGCTCACGGAGCAGCTTGAGGTAGGTGGCCGCATGAATCATGCGGCTTCCATACCAACTAAAAGCCTCGCCATCAACAAGCAATGCTTTTCGTTGGTTGGTTTGAAAGTGCTTCATGTGTTTGTTGCCAAATGGGAAAGGCTCGGAAGGCAAGAGCACCCAGTCCATCGGGGCATAATCCCACAAATCCTTCAGGGGTTGGGGGTATCGTCCATTGTCCCATTGCTCGCCTGCGTTTTGAATGCCCCACCACCGCATAACGTCATGAATGAATGTATCCTGGCCAGCAACCATCAGGGGCTCTTTCCATACCACGTAAGCAGCTGTGGTATAGACTGGTCGTGGAATCCCCCAAGCACTCCGGATGTCTGCGATGATTTGAAGGCCAGCCTCTTCACATTCAACTGCACGGGCGATATCCAAGCACGCGTTGATGGAATCTTCAACACTTCGGACATCGGTTAAGAGCACTTGGCTGAAGCCCATGCAGGCTTCGACTTGGGCCTGATCATTTTCTTCGCGATTTGCAATAATCAGATCGGGCTTGAGTTTTGCAATGGCTTCGAGGTTCGCGGACTTGGTTCCTCCTACGTGTGGAATGTTCCTAACGAGATCATGGGGGCGCACGCAAAATTTCGTTCGACCGACCAAGGCTTCTGCTACACCGAGATCGATGAGGTATTCTGTCCAACTTGGCACGAGACTGACAATCCGCATAGAACAAATGTAGTTTGACGGGATGGCTCGATTCTTAACTTTGCGTCATGTTCCGAAAATGGCTTGTGCTCGCTTTGAGCTTTGGTTTGATTTTAGCGTTGGACTCGTGCGCTTTGATGGCGCAAGATTCCCAAGCACAGCCTCGTGTTGGAATTGTATTGAGTGGTGGAGGAGCCAAAGGCTCAGCTCATGTGGGATTTCTGTTGGCCTTGGAAGAGATGGGGGTGCCTCTTGATTTCATTGTGGGAACGAGTGTTGGAGGGTTGGTCGGGGGGTATTATGCCGCCGGATGGAGCCCCGTGGAGATGAAATACTTGTTGGAGTCTTCAGCATTTCAAGAACGAATTTCCGGAGATTCACGATGGAAGTTTGGTTTTAAAGATTCGGGTCAAAATCCAAGCCTTTTTCAGGTGAGGTTGTCCAGCGGTGGTGGGGCTATCAAAGGCCAACTTGTTTCAGGATTGCCTATGGATTGGGCGCTGATGGAGGAGCTTTCACCAGCCGAAGCTTGGGCTCAATCAGATTTCGATCGTTTGATGGTTCCTTTTCGATGTGTGGCGAGTGATGTCGTTCAGAAGGAAGACACGACATTTTCTTCAGGAAATCTAGCGACAGCAGTTCGAGCTTCCATGACGTTTCCATTCTTTTTGGAACCGGTGTTGATTGACGGTCGTCCGTTTTATGATGGAGGCTTGTATAACAATTTTCCGGTGGATGTGATGCAGCGGGAATTCGCCCCCGATTTAATCATCGGATGTTCGGTCGCATCGGAAGCAGTTTCTTTGGACTCCGACGACTTAGCTATTCAAATTGAGACGATTATTACCCGGCCTCAGAAACTATATGCCGAGAATGAAGGTTTGATCATTGTAAAGCCAGAATTAAAATTCGACACGTTTGATTTTGACCAAGTCGCAGAAGGAGTGGATGCTGGATATACCACTGCCATGGCATCTATGCCGCGGATATTGAAGCAATTAAAAGATGTGGGATGGACGAGCAATGAAGAAGATCCGGGAATTGAGGAGGTGAGAAGTCAGTTTCGAAATCAGTTGCCTCCATTTGCTGTTGGGGATGTTCAGGTCATGGGGTTGAATCCACAACAAGAAGCATATGCTTCGGCGTTGCTAACCGGTCGCAACATGGCTGATCGAAAGGAATCATTGGAACGGAATTTATATTTGCTATCATCCGACTCCCACATCGGGCGAATCCGACCAGAAGGGCAATGGAATCGGCAAACGGGTTTGTTTGATGTGACGGTTCATGTCAAAGAAGAAAGAGACTTATTGTTTGCGGCTGGTGG
>JAPKCA010000096.1 GCA_028823145.1 Flavobacteriales bacterium | reverse complement strand
CCCCGGTGCATTCCAAACGGCAGAAAGCCTCAACAGCAAAGCCAAAAGAAGAATATAGAAAAGAGGTCGGCGCTGGAATCGTGCCAACACTTGAATGCGGGTGTTAAGCATGCGTTTCCAAATCCCTCTTTAAGGAGAGCATCTCAAGGCATGCCACCGCCGCTTCAATCCCCTTGTTCCCAAGTTCGCCACCTGATCTAGCGCGCGACTGATCGATGTGGTCGTCCGTCAAAACACAAAACACAACAGGTTTGCCCGTGTCAAGGCCAACACGAAGAATCCCCTGTGACGCGGCTTGACAGACATGATCAAAGTGAGCAGTCTCGCCGCGTATGATGGCGCCAATGGCGATAACGGCATCTAGCGGCTCATCCCCAATCAACATCCACTGCGCTGCCAAAGGCAATTCAAACGCTCCTGGCACCTCTCGAACGAGAAGGTCCTTCGGGGCGATACCGGCATCGTTGAATACAGAAAGTGCGCCATCGCGCAAGGCATGGGTAATCTCGCTGTTCCATTTAGAAACGACGATGCCCACTCGGAAGTGGGCACCATCAGGCAAGTTTGCCTTATCGTAATCGCTCAGGTTGTGACCAGCCGTCGCCATGTTGATGAGTTACTTGGTCAGTGAAATAGCCAAACCTTTGGCCGAGCTAAATTGCTGACTCTTGGGATAATCGCTTACAATCTGGTCCAGATTTCCTTTCGCGCCCTTGGAGTCGCCCAACTCGATTTGAACGATGGCCGCTTTAAAAAGAAACATCGGAGCTAAAACCGTTTCAGCCAATCCTGAAGAGGCCTTGGAAGCAGCTGACTCAAAATGACTCAACGCTTCGGAATAGTCACCCAATTCGACATAGCAATCGCCCATGTTTCCGATGCTTAGCACACCGACAACATCGTCGTCAAAGTTCACTTGTTCAAAAGCAGCGATGGCTTCATCGTATGCCCCTGCATCCCGATGGAAAATGCCCATGCGGTATGCTGCACGTTGACCTGCTGCCGTTCCAGGTTCATTCAACATGATCTCTTCCAGTCCGGCATCATACCCGTCTCCGAATGCTGCCAAGTCCAACGAGTCCATTTCAAAGTATGATTCCGCTTTCCATGAAGCCTCTTCAGCGGAAGCTTCAGCTGGCGCTACAATGAAACTTTGGTATCCAAGAACTGCCAAGATCGCAATGGCAAGACCGCTGATGCCAAAAGTCAATGGCTTCCTATTCTTGTCGACAAACTGTTCTGATTTAGTGTAGACTTCATCTATATTCAGAATGGTAGGTTCTTCGGGTTTGTTTTTCTTCGCCATGACGCTTCTAATCTTTAGTTCAGGAATCTTTCTCTAGAGACGGCAAAAATAGTGAAATTCGCATCATGCAACTCCAACAACTTCATCTGCATCATTTTCGCAACCATTCTGGCTCAGATTTGACCTTTGGACCGCAGGTCAATTGTTTGCTGGGGGACAATGGCAGTGGGAAAACCAATGTATTGGATGCCGTGCATTACTTATGCCACACGAAGAGCTATTTCAATCCAATTGATGCGCAAAACATTGCGCACAATGAGATGCAGATGCTCATTCAGGGGAAATTCAACCGGCGTGATCAGCTGGAAGAGGTGAGTTGTGGGGTGGAGAGAGGAGTGAAGAAGGTGTTTCGCAGAAATGATAAGGTATATGACCGAATGGCCGATCACATTGGTCGTTTTCCAGCGGTGATGATTGCTCCGGATGATGCCGCCTTGGTCCATGAAGGAAGCGAATTTCGCCGGCGTTGGCTGGATTCGGTCATTAGTCAGTTTGACCGAGCGTATCTCCAACAGGTCATGGATTACAACAAGGCGTTGAACCAGAGAAACATGTTGTTGCGGTATTTCGCTGAAAACCGAACATGGGATGCTTCAGCGCTGGAACCGTGGGATGCGCAACTGATTCCACTTGCCGTGGCCATTCATCTGCGGCGTGAATTGTTTTTGGAGGAATTCAGTCCGGCCTTTCAAAAAGTTCATCAGGAGATTACCCATGGAGCAGAGGGGGTGGGGTTGTCGTACACTTCTCCGGTACCTGATAGTGAAGAGGCATTCGCCGCGATTTTACTCGAAGTTCAATCCGAAGATCGCCGCCATCGGAGGACAACGGTAGGGATTCACAAGGATGATGTGCGATTTGAGCTGGGAGTGCACCTTTTGAAGCGCTTCGGCTCACAGGGGCAACAAAAGTCTTTTCTGATTGCCCTTCGTTTGGCTCAGCTCGCCCACATCGAGAAAGTGACAGAAGTCAAGCCTATTTTATTGCTTGATGATATCTTTGACAAGATTGACGATAAGCGTGTCCAGGCATTGATGGAGCACGTGACAGCGGGTCAATTTGGTCAGGTCTTTATTACGGATACGGATTTGGAGCGGATTCCAAAATTGTTTGCATCCACTGGATCAGATGTGAGGGTTTTTAAAGTGGAAAGAGGAGAAGTCATAGCTCAATAACATACCTTCGAATCGAATCATGGAAAGCAAACCTCCACAGCCATTGAAAGCAGCCATCGATCACTTTATTCGAGTGAATCGTATGCAGTCCAAATTGGACGAAGTCGATGTCGTCTTGGCCTGGAAAGAATGCTTTGGAAACATGGTCAATCGGCAAACTCGTCAACTGAGTTTACGCGCTGAAGGTCAATTGTGGGTGCGCTTGGATAGTGGCCCCTTGAAAGAGGAATTATTGATGTCCAAATCCACGGTTGTGGAACGGTTGAATGAACACCTTGGAAGAAAGATTGTCCGAGAATTGGTCATTCAGTAACCGGTTGGAAGGAAACAAAATCACCGGGTTCCATGTCATACAATGATAGAATCCGTATTTTCGGATTCCTTGCAAGGAAATGATGAAATCGATCGCGTGGTCTTCCCTCTTAATCCTGTTTATCGGATTGCTGTCCATGAGCTCTATGGATCGGCCACGTGAGTTGCATGCCGATGGTGATCCATATCACTCCACCGTGTTTCGCTCCGCGTACGGAGGCTTGCCTGACACAACGAACAGTTTGTTCACGGGAAGTGGCAAATGTGCGGGATGCCATGCCGCTGACCCCAATCACTTTTCTAGCATAGCGGGCCAATCCTTTCCGGCCATTCCCATGCCGGATGGATGGGATGTGAATGTGACGGATGACTGGAGAAGTTCTCTCATGGCCAATTCAGCCAAAGATCCATTTTGGAGAGCCAAAGTTCGCCACGAGGTTTTAGTGAATCCCGAACATCAATTGGATCTAGAAGACAAATGCACTTCGTGTCATGCGCCTTTGGGGCATTTTGCCGCACACAATGACGGCGCATCACATTACGCCATGTCGGCCTTGTTTCAAGATAGTTTGGCCTTGGACGGTGTGAGTTGCGTTGCATGTCACCAGCAGTCACCTGAAGTGGGCAATTTATTCAGCGGAGAGCTGCTTTTTGATGATAGCATATCCTATGGTCCGTATGGTTTAGGGAAAGAAGAACCTGTATTGTACGATTTGCCTATGATTACATACACCGGTTACATGCCGATGTATGGAGAACATGTGGTGAATGGTGAAGTCTGTGCGGGTTGCCATTCCTTGATTACTCACACCACCGACTTGGAGGGGAATTACACGGGTGAAGACTATGTCGAACAAGCCACGTACCATGAATGGCTCAATTCGGTTTATGCGGATGATGGGGAAGAGCCAACGACTTGCAATGGGTGCCACTTGCCGCGCATTGAGGATCCGGTCATCATCAGCTCGGGATATGCTTTCCTTGAACCTCGCACTCCATATGGCTTGCACACCTTGGTCGGTGGAAATGCCCAGATGCTGGAGATTATGCGTGACAATATTGAACTACTCGGATTGAACGCCTCGGCTGAGCAGTTTGATAGCACATTGCAACGCACACGAGATCTTTTGCGTTACAAAACGCTTGACCTGGAAGTAGAGGGAAGCTGGATTGATGCTTGGGGCGGTTCTGTTTCCGTTAAACTGATTAACCGCGCAGGCCACAAATTTCCTTCGGGATATCCTGCGCGAAGGGCATGGATTGAATTGGTCGCCAGCGTGGAAGGAGAAGAAATATGGCAAAGTGGCGGATGGTCGGAAGAAAATGGAAGCATCATCGGGGTGGACGAGGTCGGTTTAGCGAGTTTCGAACCCCACCACGACATCATATCGCAAGAGACCCAGGTGCAGATTTATGAGCTTGTCGCCGCAGATGTAACGGGCTCGCCAACCAATATCCTGGAACGGGCAGCGACTTCCTTAAAGGACAATCGGTTGACGCCTCGAGGATTTAGTTACGATCACGCCGTTTACGATACGACCCGTGTTGAAGGGTTGGCATTGGTGGATCCGGCATTTGATGTAGAAGCGGGCGCGCATACCACGCACTATGAGATTCCAATCAGCGCATCTGGAATTGTTGATGTCCAAGTCCGGGTGTGGTATCAGAGCATGCCGCCCCGATGGGTGAATCCTATGTTTGCATTTGAGGATAGCACCATCCAAGCATTTCAAATCCTGTTTGAATCCCAAGGTGCTGCTCCTGAATTGGTCGCTGACACCACCATTGTCATCGGTGTCACTGGATCTGTAGCAGATGCTTCGGACTCAATAGATCAATGGGCCCTTTATCCCAACCCTACACAAGACGGTCACTGCACCATGCGCATTCCTTCAAATGCGGTCGGCTGCCTTTGGGAGCTATACGCTCCAGATGGTTCACGCATCGCTTCGGGAAGAGCAAGTCTTGGAGGATCAATCGATCTTCCGGCGGCCAAAGGAATGTATTTGTTGCAATGGCATCCAGAGGATGGTGTGGCTGTCACTCGTAGAATTATCCGGAGATAATTGGAGCTATGAGCTTACAAGAAGGTGTTGGCCAAGTTGGCCAGGCTTGATCGCTCGCCCTTTTCAAGAGTGACGTGAGCGTAGAGGTCTTTGCCACGCAATCGGTCGATGACGTAACTAAGGCCATTGGATTGCTCGTCTAGGTAGGGTGTGTCGATTTGCCGAACGTCTCCCGTTAAGATGATTTTGCAGTTTTCACCGGCCCGTGTAATAATCGTCTTCACCTCATGAGGGGTCAAATTCTGTGCTTCGTCTATGATGAAGATGGCATTGGTCAACGAACGTCCACGGATAAACGCCAGAGGGCAGACGGTGATTTTATTCTCAGCCATTAACTCTTCGATGATTCTACTTTTCCGTTCGTTTTCTCCAAACTGAGATTTGATGAAATTCAAGTTATCCCAAAGGGGCTGCATATATGGATTGACTTTTTCTTCGGCGTCGCCTGGTAAAAAGCCCAAATCTCGATTCGACAAGGCGACAATAGGCCGTGCAAGAATAATCTGATCATATCGGTTGCGCTGTTCTAGCGCTCCGGCCAAGGCCAATAAGGTTTTTCCTGTTCCAGCTACTCCGCAGATGGTAACCAGTGAAATCTGGGGGTTCATAATGGCGTGCAACGCAAAAGCTTGTTCTGCATTTTTTGGCTTGATGCCGTACGCATATTCCTTGTCGATACGTTCGATGCTTTTTACAGACTCACTGTAAAACCCAAGAGCACTCGATGACCCGTTTCGTAAGATGTAAAAGTGGTTGTTTTGACGCTTGGGGTCGAGCATCGTAATCTTTCGCGATGATCCGTTCACGTGGAGTTTCCGGATGTCATTGCTGTCAACCTCTTCCAAAACAGTTCGGCCTGTGTAGCGAAGCTTGATGTCTCTGACTTGGCCGTTTTTGTAGTCTTCGGCGGGAAGCTTGAGCGCTTTAGCCTTCAGGCGCAGATTGATGTCTTTGGAAACGAGAATAACAGAGGTGTCAGGATCTTCTCGTTGCAGTTTCAGTGCGGCATCCAATATGCGATGGTCATTCGACCGGGAGCCGAAAACGGAATTGGCCACACTGTCATCGGTGTCTCGTTGAACGATGATCCGGAGTTTTCCGCCATCCTCATTGTCCAATGCAATCCAGTCATTCAGTGTGTGATCCCTGCTCAGCCGATCAATGATGCGGATGCATTCCCTTGCTTCGTAATTTTTCGTCTCATTGCCGACTTTGAATTGGTCAAGCTCCTCTAATACGGTGATGGGGATAGCAACCCGGTTTTCTTCAAACCGTTCGATGGAATTGTGATCGAACAGCAACACACTGGTGTCCAGCACATATGTCTTTGACTTCGAAAGACTTGGAGTGGTGACTTCAAGTTTGGGAGAAGCAGCATTGAGCGTCATGTGAGAAATATTCTAAGGTATTTCAAACATAAAGGGGGATTGACGCAACTTTCAGCAGTGTCATTTGACTTGTCAACAGCGCATCATGCAACGATTGGGCTTTTTGTTTCCGTCTCTAGAAAATTACTCCCAGCTAGCGTTTTCATCGGGCCCTTCGTCATTTTCTGACGGCCGGAGGTATACATCTAGTAAGCCTACAGGCAACCGAACCTTCAATACTCCTGCATCTCGCTCGACAATCAATTCCAAATGATCTGGCAGAGGAACTAGGACTTCTTTGCCATCGCAGTCGACTTCCAAGAGGGGGTATGCACCATGATCCAATACGCGTTCGATGGTCCCAACGTCAGACTGGGTCTCCAAGTCATGCAATGTCCATCCCTTGGCCTCATGGAAATAGAAAGATGACTCATTCAGTGGGGCAAGCAGCTTTTCAGGTAAATACACTTTGCAACCCGAAAGGCGCTGAGCTTCCGCTTCGGTATCGACTCCTTCAAGATGTGCAACAAAACGATCACTATGCTTACGAAGGGACTGGAAGAAAAAGGGGACAAGACCTGTGGAGGTTTCGATCCAAATGCTCTCGAGGTTGTCATACTGATGTGGCTCATCAGCATCGACAAAAAACACGACGTCTCCTTTATACCCATAGGGTTTGGTGATCATGCCAAGCAAAAAGCATTCCTTGATTTCCATGGTGTTTTTTGATGTATGCTGCAAAGAAAAGGGCTGCATCCTTTCGGTGCAGCCCTTTTTCTTGAGTTATTGGACTCGTTGGTGCAATCAGGCGTCGCCTTTCGAGTCTTCTTCATCAGCGGCCGGAGCCTCTTCAGCAGCCGGAGCCTCTTCAGCGGCCGGAGCCTCTTCAGCAGCCGGAGCCTCTTCAGC
>JAPKCA010000095.1 GCA_028823145.1 Flavobacteriales bacterium | reverse complement strand
CACACCATCCGCACCAAGGTCCAGTGACATATACTGTGGTGAACTCAACTCCAGCGCAGCTCATGTCAACATTGAATGTCGTGGAGTAAAGGCAAGATCCATCATCCACATTGGCCGCTTCATTGTAATTACTCGCAGCACTATCCATGCAACCGTAGACGTCACCATCATTGGTTTCACAGGCAGAGCACGACTCAAAACAAACAACGTCGAGAATCATATCTTCTCCACCAACGACTGCAATCAAACGATTCGTGTAAGCACCCGATGTCAATGTACATGCCGCATCCTCAACTGGGTCCAAGGACTCATCTGCACCGTTATTGACATACTTAAATTCATGAGAGCCGGCTTGCATTTCCAACGTGATTTCATAAATGCCATCAGCGTCATCGTCAGACATGGGTGTCGCACCTGAATTCCATCCATTGATAGAAGCTCCAAAAATGCTAACCACTCCATTGACTCCCGAAGTAGTCATATCAACTTGGAACGTCACGTTTGCTGCGGACACTGAAGCACAAGAACCATCCGTAGAGCACTGTCCGAAGCATGTAATGACAGTCGTTTCACCCGCAATTGCTGGCAAATAACGATCGTTGTAGCTGTCAGGGTCGCCACACTCTGTACCCGCCAAATTCTCTTTGCACGACCAATCGCCGCAGGCACCGTTGGTAAACGTGTAGTGACTAGCGAATCCTTCGGCCAACATCATGGTAATGCTATATATGCCATCTCCATCATCGTCTGTCATTTGGTTATCTCCAGGATTTCCAAAGTTCCCACCGCCGGCTAGGTACACTCCGCTTTCAGCTACATCTTCATTTTCCATGTTGACCATAAATGTGACAGCATACTCAACGACTTCTACATCACAACCCTCACACGCTCCGAAACATACCGCATCAAGAACCGTGTCTTCCTCAGGCACCACAACAAAGCGATTGCCAAATCCAGGAAGCGCACATGCTGAAGGAACACTCTCCTCTAAGCCCCAAGTAGGACCGTTCATGTATTTCCATTCCAACGTAGTACCGGGTGTAGCCATTTGAGTGTATGTGTGAACCCCATCACCATCATCGTCCGTCATTTGAGTTGCACCTGCGCCCCATCCCTGGAATCCGCCGGCGATAAACACACCAGCCGGATTCGCTCCTTCCTCATTCATGTCCACCTGCCAAGTCAACGAAATGTCATCCTGAAGGACCGAGCAAGTAACGTCGCAAGTCCCAGGACACAGAGTCACAGATTTAGGCACATCACCAATGGCTATGAAATAGTTATTCGTGCCTGGCAATGCGCATGGCAACCCAGATGCATTGTAAACGAAACCCCATCCACCCCAACCATCAGCTGGACCAGTCAAGGCGATCACGAATTCAATTTGTGAATTCTGGTCAAATTCAGCAGAACCAGACCAAATCCCATCACCATCTTCATCAGCGAGTGTGACACCCCAAGCGCCCCAACCATTCCAAGAACCGTTGATTACAACGTTGTCATAATCCGCGTTTGGAAAGTCACTGTTGGACATATCCATATTGAACGTCACATTGACGGTTTGAGCAAAAGATGCAAGGCCGATAGCCAGCATACTAAAAAGTGATAGAACGTTTTTCATTTGGTTAATGATTTTCTACAAAAAGACATATTTATGCATTGAATACCGTCTTTTGTGCGGTTAAATATACGACAAGGAAGGTGTACAAACAACACTAAATGTCGAATTCTTTTTAACAAAAGACTGCCCGCAGGACCTTAACTGACGCGATTGTTCACGAAGAAGGTCAAAATCCCAGCAAGGACAAGACTCCATCCTGCTATGGCCATGGTTTGGATGACATCTCCTCCGAAGAAATTATCATTGAGCCAATTGATTCCACCCAATGCGGCAATAATTTGAGGAAGAACAATAAACATGTTGAATATGCCCATGTAAACCCCCATCTTTTTTGGTGGAACGGAAGACGACAACATCGCATAAGGCATCGAAAGTATGCTACCCCAAGCCAAACCTATGAACGCAAAACACCATTTCAACAAATGTGCATTCACGGGGGTTAGGGTGAGCATCAACAAAAACCCAAGCCCCCCAAGAGCGAGAGAGACTCCATGCACCCACCTTCGATTGATCTGCCACTTGGAAGTATAGAAGGCCAACAATAGAGCGAAGACCATGGAACTCAGACCATAGAACCCCATTGCACTAGAAACCGAATTCGCTGCTTCATTGTACGCTGCGTTCAAAGCCTCATAGCCCAGGACTCCATCTACCGGATTGGCTGCATCGTACACGGAAGCCGTTAGTGCCGGGGTGGCAAAGGACCACATGGTGAAAAAAGCGAACCAACTGAAAAATTGGACCACCCCCAATTGCACCATAACTGAAGGCATTCGACGCACGGACATTAAAATCTCCTGAACCCCAGACAAAAGGCCAGAGGACTCCTTCTTTTCAGCCTCAAAAGCCTCTAGGTCCTCGGGAGGATCTTCCTCAGTCGTCCAAATAGTCACCGCGATGGATGCCATAAATACCGCCGCGCCAATGGCGAAGGAATAAAACACGGAATCGGGAATCTCGCCAGCTGGAGCATCATTTCTCACTCCTAATCGCGTCACAAGCCATGGGAGATTGGAGGCAATCCACGTACCAATTCCTATGATCAACGTCTGAACAACAAAACCATATGAACGTTGATCTTCAGGGAGCTTATCAGCGACCAAGGCTCGAAAAGGCTCCATGCTAATGTTAATCGATGCATCCAAAATCCAGAGAAACCCCGCTGCCATCCACAGCTCTGAACTGTACGGCATAAAAAAGAGGGCTATGGAGCTTAAAATTGCACCTAGCAAAAAGAATGGGCGTCTCCGTCCCCACTTAAAACTCCACGTACGGTCACTTAAGTAGCCAACGATTGGCTGAACCACCAATCCTGTTAGAGGAGCAGCAATCCATAACCCTGGAAGCTCTTCTGGACTGGCTCCGAGAGTTTGAAAAATGCGGGACATGTTCCCGCCTTGCAAGGCAAATCCAAATTGAATACCCAAGAAGCCGAAACTCATGTTCCAGATTTGCCAAAATGACAGCGACGGTTTTGTGGAAGGCTTTAGATTCATTGGAAATTTTTCGGCAAGATAAAAGAAGGTTCAAGCCCTTCGTTTTATTTAGAAAACAAAAAGCACTGCCTCCAAATCAGGAAGCAGTGCTTTCATGTTTCAAAAAGAACAGAAACTTATGGGCAAGGATAGCTGTACGCAGCCAGGAACTCCAACAAATCAGCAGAACCTATCATTCCATTGCCATCGGTGTCAAATGGACAATCATTCACGCCTCCACTAATCAAGCAACTGCCATCATCCACTGTCGCTTCACTATTGTAGTTTGAGGCTTCTTCATAGGTACACCCTAAAACATCGTACGTACATGAACCGTCATCAGTCAATGCAAGAGGGCAATAATTGCTCGCAACTTCATCCGTACATCCCAAGAATGTGCAGCTACCATCTTCAACGGTCGCCAATGGATCGTAATTGCTCGCGTTGGAATATGTGCAACCAACCGCTAGGCAACTGCCATCGTCGACGTTGGCCAACGGATCATAGTTTTCAGCATTCGGATTGGTACATCCAGGGTACTCGCAACTGCCATTATCATCTGTGGCATCTGCATTGAAATTCGCAGCTTCCTCATCTGTACATCCAGGGATTTCCAATTCGTCGCATATGCCATCGCCGTCAGTGTCATTCAAACATTCTCCGTCGCAACCATAATACTCAAGGGCAAACTCACATGAACCGTCATCGGTATTGGATCCCGGGTCATAATTGCACGCCTCATCATCCGTACAACCCATGTATTGGCATGTTCCATCATCGTCTGTTGCATCTGCATTGAAGTTGTCTGCTTCCGAATCGGTGCATCCTCCAACTTCCAATTCATCACAGATGCCATCGCCATCGGTATCATTGACACATGCGCCATCACAATCATAATATTCCGCAGGATACTGGCAGTCTCCGGAATTCACTTCCGCTTCTGGGTCGTAGTTGCATGCCGTCATATCTGTGCAACCAAAGATCAAATCTGGGAACACCAAAAGCTCATCTAAAATTTGTGGGTTTTCACCATTTTGAGCCCGGTATTGAAGACTCACTTGGAAGGTGACCTGACCCGAGGTTGTCAATTGAGAGATCAACACACGGCCATTTTCATCAGGGAATGCCAACGGCTCTAGGTCTGGCAACACAAACCAACTCGCTCCCAATTCATTGTCCACCACAAAATCACCTCCTGCGGCAAACACTGCCGCAGCAGCATCCGCACCAACCGTTGAAAGGTTAAGCTCACTGTTTTCACCTCCGATGGTAAACCAGCTATCATAGACCACATCTGGATCGATTTGGTCAGCAAATGGGTTGATCTCACTTGCGAATGTCCCACCGAATTCATTTTGATAGAAATCCGAAGTCGTGGCAATGTTGATTGGATTTCCATCTTGAGCAAACACGGCTGTCAATTGGTCCGCTGGATTGTCAAAATTGGCGTAAACACGGAAGGTGCGCATCCCTGCTTCGGGCATGTCTTCGGCAACCAGTTCATAAGTCAAACCCGTATAGCTCGGCTCAGGATATTCACATGAACCATCATCCAACGCAGCCTCAGGATCATAGTTTGTAGCGGAAGAATCAGTGCAGCCAACCCCCGTTGTTTCCACCATTGGGAAAGTCAAAGGCATCCCCGCTATTTCAACCGAATTGTCTTGAGAATCCCGTATCTGCAGATTCACCAACATATCCGTCGAACCGTCCGTCGTGATTTGAGCAATCAATACACGTCCATCGACAGGAATCGCCTGTGTAGAGGCCCCAGGGATGAGATACAGAGATCCACCGAGGAAGGTGTTCACATCCAAAGCCCCTCCAGCTTCAAAAGAAGGGAAGAATGCTTCCATACCTACTGATCCACTGGCATCGTCATCTTCAGGTGCCGCACCCAATGTGACCCATGAATCGAATTCCAATGAAGGGAACAATCCAAAATAGACTGGGTTGACGCTAGCCGTCGTAGGACCTCCCAACTCGTCTTGGTAAAAGCTTGTGCTCGGAATGATCTCCCATGGCGAAGCTTCTGTTCCATACATCGCAGTTACTTCAATCGCATCCGAAGCAAAAGTCGCATAGACGCGATAGGTGGTCATCCCTTCCACTTCCTCTTCAGCAACGACCTCGTACTCCAGTCCAAGAACCAGTCCATCCAACCATTCGCATGTTCCGTTGTCGGTTAATGCCTCCGGATCATAGTTGTCTGCCGTTTCAGCCGTACAACCAAAGATTTCCAATTCATCGCAAATGTTATTTTCATTCGCATCATTCACGCAAGACCCATCGCAATTGAGGCCTTCTTCCGGATAGGTGCAACTGCCATTTTCATCGGTCGCTTCAGGGTCGTAATTGCATGCTACCACATCTGTGCAACCAGCAATTTCCAATTCGTCACAAACACCATCGTTGTCTGTATCAGTTACACACACACCATCGCAACCATAACCAGGATCTGGTACCGTACCGTCGCAATCACAAGTTCCTGGAGCAATGCCGTTGCCACCACAAACGTCACACTCATCCAGTTCAAGGCATGAATCATTTTCGATGTTGGCCTCAGGGTCGTAATTGCAGGCCGCAGCATCCATACAACCTTCGACAATGAGTGTCCCTGCACATGTGCAATCGCCTGAATAGACATCGTTCATCGTTCCGGCATCGCCATCGTTGCATGTGTCACCTGGATACACGCATGTGCCATCATTGACTTCAGCTGTACTATCGTAGTTACACGCTGCCGCATCCGTGCAACCACCTTCCAATTCCGGGAATGTGATGGACAAACCATCTGTGTTGTACGTGTTACTTGCCTCATCATCGTATTGGAAATTCATGACCAAGGTTATAATCCCATCGGTCGTCAGTTGAGCAACCAGCACTCGCTGGTCATCCCCTGCAACCGCATCCGTCGATGATCCCGGAACGATATACCAAGATCCTCCGGTAAACGTGTCGACGGTAAATCCACTGCCGTTGTTGAAACCATCGTAATAAGGATCCATGCCCACCGAGCTGACACCTCCCGAACCATTCGAGTCTTCCGATCCAATGGTCAACCAGCTATCAAAGGCCACTTCCGGGAAAGCCCCTAAGATCGCGGGGTTGATTAGATCGCCGTAGTTTGCCCCGTAAGTAGAATTAAAAAAGCTAGAAGTCGTCTCAATGGTCAACGGCGCATTTTGATCAGGACCCACCGTCCCATACACCGCAACCAACTCGTTCGTAGGAGAATCAAACGTTGCATAAACCCGGTACGTCGTTCCGTATTCTGAAGTCGCGTAGACCTCCACCTCCAATCCTGCTGGACCTGTTGGGACCAACTCTCCTGAACAAGAACAATCTGATTGATAGGTGTCGTCGATCGTATTGCTCAAGCCATCATCGCATGCATCACCTGCATAGGCGCAAGAATCATCATCCTGATCTGCGGCTGCATCATAGTTGCAAGCTGCCATGTCTGTACAACCGAGGATGGCCAATTGCCCCTCACACGCACAACCATCCGTGTATACATCTCCATAGGTTGCAGCATCACCGTCATCGCATGAATCTCCAATGAAAACACAGCCCGTATTCACATTTGCTGCAGCGTCATAGTTGCAAGCACTCGTATCTGTGCAGCCCTCTACAGCCGTTTCCCCTTCGCAGTTGCAATCAGCTGAGTATGCATCATTGATGGTATTGGCATCGCCGTCTTCACAGCTGTCTCCTGCATAGTAGCAACTGCCATCATTGACTTCAGCTGTACTATCGTAGTTACACGCTGCCGCATCCGTGCAACCACTTTCCAATTCCGGGAATGTCAAGGCCAAGCCTTCCGCATTCATTGTATCGCCACTTGCATCATCGTACTGAACATTCAAAAGCACACTCACAACTCCATCGGTGGTCAACTGAGCAACCAAAACCCGATTATCATCTCCTGCAATGGCATCGGTGGATGCTCCAGGAATGACAAACCAGGAAGCTCCTGTAAAGGTGTCAACGGTGAAGCCCGTTCCATTATTAAATCCGTCATAATAGGCGTCCATCCCAACAGAATTAATCCCTCCAGAGCCACTCGTGTCTTCCGACCCAATGGTTAACCAACTATCAAAGACCACTTCCGGGAACATCGCAATGAACGCGGGGTTGATTAGATCGCCGTAGTTTGCCCCAAACGTAGAATTAAAGAAGTTGGAGGTCGTCTCAATAGTCAACGGCGCATTTTGGACAGGCCCAACCGTGCCATAGACCGCTATTAACTCGTTCGTAGGAGAATCAAACGTCACATAGACGCGAT
>JAPKCA010000196.1 GCA_028823145.1 Flavobacteriales bacterium | reverse complement strand
CCTCCATCACGACCTTCAACCGTTCGTGTTACTCCTTCAATGCTACGATGCTGTTCATCTGATTTATGTGCCTAATTTGATTCTCAAATCAGCGTGTATCACTTGAGATTTGCAGATGAACGCTCCGGATTGGTTTCTGCAACAAAACCAACTCAACCCCCTTAGGAAAAGAGTGTGGTTTGGTTATGCTCGAAAGTCCTCAACGCTCCATCTAAGAAGGAAGTCCGCGAGATCAAGACCGTCCCCCACTTCATTCTCTGATGAGAGGTGCAGTAGCGAACCAATCGAGCAATCAAATCCGTGCTTTCTGAGCGTTTGCATCTTGGTCTTCCAGCTGTCCTCAGCACCCAGATCAGGGAAGAGGATGACCTCTCGATTGCGCAACGGTTTCATGATGCTACAAGAGCCGTCATAGGCCGTCAGATTGCTTTATGGACTAAACGCAACTGTCATTTCAAGTGCAGCATACTCAGCAAAGACTTATTCACCGCCATTTTCGGAAGGATCCTCGCAACCAACACCAAATGCCGACAATACAGCTAAGATATCGGCAATGGTTACCTGGCCATCTCCTGTAACATCCCCGGGGCATAATTCGTTCACTCCGAAAATGCATAATCCGTCATCAAGATTGGCGGATTCGAGGTAATTGATGGCATCCTCATACGTACAACCGGGGTATGAGCAAACGGAGTCATCAAAGCAATCCGCATCCGGAACGAAATTGCATGCCGCAGGGTCAGCGCAGAATCCGTAGTGACATGAGTTGTCATCGCAATTGGCTGCAGCGTCAAAATTGCAAGCGTTTTCGTCAGTACAGCCTGGAATGGCCTCAAATGAAAAGACTTCTTCAAATCCAGTGGTACCGCCAATCTGATGGGTTGAAAAATCCAACATCCATGAAGTGTATGACATCCAATTCCCTGTCGTCATTTCAATCGTATAACAGCCGTGTTCCAGACAAATGGGATAGGTGAAGGTTCCCGTGGTGTTTCCCGGCAACCAAATCATGGGTGTCGAGTAACTATATAAAACTGTCTCCGAATTCGACAGGCTCCATACCGGGTTATCAAACAAAGAAGTGCCGGAAGAATTGATGGTCAATTCACCACAATTTTCAAAACAACAAGACCCATCATCGCAAATGGCCAAGGGATCAAAATTGCACGCAGTGGAACTGGTGCATCCAGCATACGGACCACCGCCGGCAACAGTGAAACTCAATTCGTCATTGGTCCCACCGTCAATTGGGCCATCATCCGTACCAAACAGTGTGTACGATAGAGTGGGTGAGTAAATTAAATTGCTATTATCGATGTAGATGTTGTAGCATCCGGGATCCAAACAGCCGGTATAGATGTCACCGCCTTCCACATTTTCCATTCCTCCAGTCAACACCTGAAGGCCTGTGGTGGCATTTTCAATGACCCATTGCGCGCCCAACCAGCCCAATGGTGAGCTAGACTCCATGACAATTTGAATGCAGTTTTCATAGCAACATCCTCCGTTGTCACAAATAGCA
>JAPKCA010000014.1 GCA_028823145.1 Flavobacteriales bacterium | reverse complement strand
GCGCTGGGTGAACCCGTCTGCCAGCGCTTGGGTTGCCTGGATGGTGATGGTTTCGCCTTTGATGGCTTTTTATGGGCCGAACTACTTGGTCAATGCGAGTGCTCTGGGATTGGTGTTTGTTGGTTGGTGGTGCACATGGAGGTTTCATGAGCGGCGGGATAAGGTGTTTTGGTTTGGCGGGTTGTTGGCTTTTGGCCTGTCGTTTCTTTTTCGCCCCACCATGGCCATCGGTTTGATTCCATTGATTCTTTTTGTCCTGTTTAGAAGGAGTCATTGGAGGATGTGGGTTCTGGCCATCTTTCCAGTCGTTGTAGCCACCCTTTGGGTTTTCTGGTCACAACGGGTCAATGATCTTGTGGGGAGCGTCTACTACTGCACGACCATTCGTCCCATTTGGGATGCGGAGAATGCATCCGAAATTTGGAGTGCATTTCAAAGTGCTTTGTTGCCAGAATGGTATCACCGCCATGTGCGATGGGTATTCGTGTTAATGGCTTGCTTTTGGGCGGGTAAAAGCATGATTAAATGGTCAATTAATCAGGTGTGTAAGCGGATGTTTCATGGAGAAATTGCCTGGTTGGGATGGTCCAATGTAGCCATGCTCAGTGCTTTGTTTGGCTATGTTTTGTTGTGGTTCAGCAACCTGGATGTGCATGATTATTACTTGATTGAATTCCAATTGGTTGTTCCGTTTTTTTTGTGGTGGATGTTGATTGGATTTCAGGACTTCACAGGAAAAGGAATGTGGCAGAAACGATTGGGTGTTGGTATTCTCGTCTTGGTGTTGTCCTTTCAAACATTGGATGCAAGGGTTCGTACTCGAATGAAGTATGTTGCGCCTTCAGGCTGGTTAGCTGAGCAGTTGATCCCTGCATGGGAGCGGGATTTATGGGGTTGGTTCCACTGGGATTATCAAAATCGATTGGCTCCTTTGGAGAGGATTACTCCGCATTTGAGATCGCTCGGAATAGGCCGAGAGAGTCGCGTAATTTCTGTTCCTGACCCAAGTCCAAACATTACATTATCCATGATGGACGTGCATGGATTCACCGATTTGTACGATGATGAATGGTCCGGTGAAGACCGCATTGCGCATTACGTGGAGAAAGGAGCGTCTTTTTTGGTGTGCAATGACCCCGCTTGGTTGCAAGAGCTGGATAGCAGCTTGTGGTTAACCGCTCCAATGCAGTCATTTGAGCACGTTCAGATATTTGACCTGAAAGCTTCGGAAGCAATGCGAAATCGGGAGTAATTTTGAGCCCATGAAGAAGTGGTTCGTGCGATTGGGGTGGGCAGGCTTTTTGTTCTTTTTGATCAAAGGATTGGTTTGGCTCCTCATTTTTTATCTCGGATACTCAGTTTTGGGTTGAATTAACGCCTAAAACGACATTCTATTGGGGTGACATTCTGTCAGTCAGCGGAATCGACGTATTTTTGACTCGCATTGAATTTTATTTGAAACGGATGTCAAAATCTTCACGTGGTCTTGGTCATGAATTGTTGGACGAGTCTCTTCAGGGATCTCCAACCGTCGTATCGTCCCATCCGACCCATACCAAAAAACTCTATCTGGAAAGCTATGGCTGTCAAATGAATTACAGCGACTCTGAAATCGTCGCGAGTATTTTGGATGAAGCAGGCTTTGCGACCACGAGGAATTCAGACGAAGCCGATTTAATTCTATTGAACACGTGCGCGATTCGAGAAAACGCTGAACAGCGAGTAAGAAGTAGGTTGCGCCAATTTAAATCGGCCAAAGCCGAACGTCCTCATTTGGTCGTTGGTGTGCTGGGATGCATGGCTGAAAGACTGAAGGAATCCTTGCTTGAGCAAGAGAAATTGGTGGATTTGGTGGTGGGCCCTGATGCCTACCGTGACATCCCGAATTTGGTCAAACAAGTGGAGGGAGGACAGAAAGCCGTCAATGTGCTGTTGAGCAGGGAAGAGACGTATGCTGAAATCAGTCCTGTGCGGCTTGATAGCAACGGCGTAACCGCTTTTATCAGCATCATGCGTGGTTGCGATAACATGTGCAGTTTTTGCGTCGTGCCATTTACCCGAGGACGTGAACGAAGCCGAGATCCAAAAAGCATTGTTCGAGAAGCGCATGAGTTATTCGAAGCCGGTTATCGCGAAGTGACATTGCTTGGTCAAAATGTAGATAGCTACAAATGGAATTTGGATAACAAAGGACAAGTCAAGGATCCGAATCAGCCGGTCGTCCGATTTGCAGAATTAATGGAAAAAGTAGCAGCTGTACAACCGGACTTGCGGATTCGATTCTCCACGAGCCATCCCAAGGACATGACGGATGATGTGCTGCATGTGATGGCCAAACACGAAAATATTTGCAAGTACATTCATTTGCCGGTTCAATCGGGCAACAGTGACGTTCTCAAGAGAATGAACCGCGGATACACCCGTGAGTGGTATATGGATCGCATGGCCGCGATTCGAAGGATCATGCCAAAGTGTGCGATATCTACGGATATCATGACGGGGTTTTGTGGAGAGACGGATGCTGAGCACGAGGATACGCTGAGCTTGATGCGTGAAATTCGCTACGAGATGGCTTACATGTTTAAGTACAGTGAACGCCCGAAGACCTTGGCAGAGCGGAAATACGAAAACGATGTGCCCGAAGAAACGAAGAGCAAACGCTTGCAAGAAATCATGGAATTGCAACGGGAAAATGGCACGGCTCGTACATTGGCTATGAAGGGCAAAACATACCGAGTGCTCGTCGAAGGGACGTCGAAAAAAAGGGATGATCAATTTTTTGGTCGGAACACCCACAATGCGGTGGTGGTATTTCCGAAAGGGGATGCTAAGCCAGGAACGTATGTCAATGTTCAAACATTGGATTGCACCCCAGCGACGCTGATCGGAGAAATCACCCTCGAAGAAGCGGACGCTTGAGATTGTAATCCATGGATATCATTTCAATCAAACGAAGATTTGGCATCATCGGAACCAGTCCGGCCTTGGATCGGGCTGTTGCCGTCGCGGCACAAGTGGCCCCGACCAATATTTCGGTTTTGGTTTTGGGAGAAAGCGGTGTAGGAAAGGAGGTTATGCCCAGGATTGTGCATCAATTTTCCACCCGCAAACACGGGCCATACATTGCCGTTAACTGTGGTGCAATTCCTGAAGGAACCATTGATTCAGAATTATTTGGGCATGAGAAAGGGTCGTTCACTGGAGCAACGGAATCACGGAAAGGATACTTTGAAGAGGCGAATGGTGGGACAATTTTTTTGGATGAGGTTGCGGAGCTTCCATTGACGACCCAGGTTCGACTGCTTCGGGTGTTGGAAACCGGGGAGTTCATCCGCGTAGGTTCTTCTAAAGTCCAGCGAACAGATGTAAGGGTGGTTGCGGCCACCAATGTGGAATTTGTGCGCGCCATTCAACAAGGTAGATTTCGTGAAGATTTGTACTACCGATTGAGTCAAGTTCCCATCCAGATGCCTCCGCTTCGGGATCGTTCATCAGACATTCACTTGCTATTTCGAAAATTCACAACGGACTTTTCTGAACAGTACCACATGCCACCTTTGGCATTGACACCGGACGCCATTGAAGTGCTCGAAAACTATCCTTGGCCAGGAAATATCCGTCAGCTGAAAAACACGGCTGAGCAGATGTCCATTCTGGAAACCAAACGCCGATTGGATTCGGATACGCTTTTGGCCTACTTGCCGGAATCACACCGAAGCAGGCTTCCGGTGCGCAATGAGGGTGATGGAAGCGGGGACCATTTGAATGAGCGTGAAATTCTATACAAGGTGTTGTTTGATATGCGGCAAGAAATGCATGACCTCAAAAAATTGGTCATGCACTTGATGGAAAAAGGGGGGAGCATCACAGAGGAAGACGCGTCATTGGTCGATAGGGTATTTAATAGACCACCCACATCAACCAAAGGATTGCCACTTGGACGTTCCGAAGAAGAGGAGCACTCCCCTAGGAACTTCATTGAACCGTCAAAACGACAAGGAGGTGAAGGATTCGAAGAGATGGCCCCGGAGTTGACAGATGAAGTAGAAGAGGTCCTTTCCTTGCAAGACTCAGAACGTGAGCTCATCCGGAAGGCCCTAGTTAAACACGGAAATCGGCGAAAAAATGCCGCTTCCGAACTTGGAATCTCTGAGCGAACTCTGTACCGCAAAATCAAAGAATACGATTTAAAATGATGCGCGCACACCTGGTCACTTTTGTTTTTGGCATCGTCTCGTTCGTTGGGTGTGGTATCTACTCCCCATACGGTGCTCAAACTTCAGGTGCCAAGACTTATTCCGTTTCAGCATTTGAAGCAGTTACACCCCTTGCGTCGGCTACCAGTGCTTTAGCCCTGACTGAATCGCTCCGGGATCGAATCCAAAAGCAGTCCACGTTGCAGTTGATGTCCTCCAATGGGCAACTGAAATTTGAAGCGGAAATCGTGCGTTGGGAAGTCGTCCCTGTGAACGTCCAACAAAATGATCAGGCTGCGTCCAATCGGCTGACCATTGGGCTGCATGTGCGGTATGAAAACACCTTGGATGATGAGCTGAGTTTTGACCGAACCTTCAGTCGCTTTGCAGATTACTCCAGTGATCAAGATTTGTTCAGCGTAGAAGATCAGCTGGTGGAGGATATTGGAAGTCAATTGTCCCAGGACATTTTCAATGCATCACTCGGAAATTGGTGATGCAATATCTTGTGGAATCTTTAATATAACATGATGCAAATCAGCCGATTGCAGCAACTGCTTAAGAATCCGGGAGAAACCTCTGCAGAGGATCGTGAAGGTCTGCTTGAATGGGTCAAGCGTTATCCTTATGCGGGTTCTTTTGCGATGCTTTTGGCTAGGGCTAGTGCAATCGGTGGGCACATCGAACAGCAAGAAGACCTGTTGAAGGCAGCATCAGCTACCCCATTTCGACAGCCCTTGTTTGATTTGCTGTTGCGGACGGAATTAATTGAAGAGGCACGGGAGATTCATCGTGAAATTGAATCCGAAGATGAGGTGAGTGAGCAGGAGATTCAGGTATTTATCGAAGACGATGATGAGGTTCAGTCGTCAAGCAACGCATTGAGCGCAGATGATCCCCTGGAGCGTGAAGCATTGATCTCGGCCATTGAACGTTCCATTGAACGGGATGTTTCGGCCTGGCATGAAGATGACTCTGCTGAACGGTCGGTTCCAGAAGATTTGGACGCGGTTATTCCACTTCGGCATGCAGTTTCCTCTCCTTTTTCGACTTGGTTGAGCCAACGAGCTACAGAAGTTGGGTTCGGTCACATATCCGAGGATTCTGATGCATCTCAGGTGCATTTAGAAAATGAGCAAGGTCTGATAGATCGATTTATTGCTTCCAGTCCGAAAATAGGTCCACTGCGTGAAGTGGATGTTTCTGTGGGCGAATTAGCCCAAGCCAGTGTCATGGAAGATCCCACCTTGGTAACAGAAACGATGGCCCGGATATATGCGAAGCAAGGTCAATTGGGAAAGGCTCGGAAAGCTTACAAGCTCTTGACGTTGAAATATCCAGCAAAAAGCACTTATTTTGCATCCCAATTGAAAAAGTTGGGTAAAGGAGAGTCAACTTGAATTGAACGAAAGTAAAAAAACGAAATTATGGACTATTTTTTGATGGCGGTCATTTTGGTTATCTGCTTCTTGCTAGGAGTGGTCATTCTTGTCCAGAATCCAAAAGGCGGTGGATTGGCGACGGGTTTTCAGGGAGCGAGTCAATTTGGTGGCGTCCAAAAGACGGCAGACTTTTTGGTCAAAGCAACCTGGTACTTGACAGGAGCTCTTTTTGTGCTTTGCATTGTGGCGGGGGTATTCTTTGGCAATGCGAATGATGACGTGGGCGTCGATGAGAGCGTTTTGCCTGAGACGACCCTTCCGATGACTGCACCGGTCACGGAATAACAAAAGCTTTCATTAGAGGAAAGGATGTGCCACCTTGTCAGAGGAGACATATCCTTTTTTTGAGCCCTGACTTTTCTCTGCCAAAGTTTGTGGATTGGCTGACACCCCGTCAGACGAAGGAGTCCATTTTTGAATTGGCATGGAAATCGATAAGACGAGCATAACAACTAAAAATCAAGACGAATGTCAGTGAACATCAAACCCCTTGCGGATCGGGTTCTCGTTGAGCCCGCAGCGGCAGAAGAGACAACGGCAAGTGGAATCATTATTCCGGATACGGCCAAGGAGAAGCCCCAACGCGGAACTGTTATCGCAGTGGGTCCAGGGAAACCTGATGAGCCAACGACCGTCAATGTTGGAGACACGGTGCTTTATGGTAAATATTCTGGGACGGAACTTCAGCTTGAAGGCCAAGATTACATGATCATGCGTGAGAGTGACATTTTGGCGATTGTTTAATTGACCCTCATTCAAAATCGAATCAACCAGTTGAATCATGGCAAAAGAAATTCAGTTTAATACAGAGGCGCGCAACGGTCTGAAGACCGGAGTGGACAAGTTGGCGAATGCGGTAAAGGTCACATTGGGCCCAAAGGGAAGGAACGTCGTCATAGAAAAGAAATTTGGTGCACCATCGATCACCAAGGATGGGGTGTCGGTCGCACGAGAAATTGAGCTCAAGAATCCCGTGGAAAACATGGGCGCTCAGATGGTCAAGGAAGTTGCATCCAAGACGGCAGATGTCGCTGGAGACGGGACCACTACGGCCACTGTTTTGGCTCAGGCTCTCATTGGTGAGGGGCTGCGCAATGTCGCGGCAGGAGCAAATCCAATGGATCTCAAGCGTGGCATGGACAAAGCGAGCAAAGCCATCATCGCAGAGTTGAAGAAGGTTTCACGTGAAATCGGAAGCGACAACTCCAAGATCCAACAAGTAGCAACCATCTCAGCGAACAATGATGAGACGGTTGGCAAACTGATTGCGGAAGCGATGCAGGTCGTAGGCAATGAAGGGGTCATTACTGTAGAAGAAGCGAAAGGCACTGAAACCGAAGTCAAGACTGTCGAGGGTATGCAGTTTGACCGTGGTTATCTATCCCCATACTTCGTGACCAATAGCGAAAAAATGGAGGTTGAATTGGAGAGTCCTTATATCTTGATTTACGACAAGAAAATCTCGACCATGAAGGATTTGCTGCCCACCTTGGAACAAACAGCACAATCAGGACGTCCTTTGCTCATAATCGCAGAAGATTTGGACGGTGAGGCGTTGGCGACTTTGGTGGTGAATAAAATCCGTGGAGCTCTGAAAGTGGCCGCGGTGAAAGCACCGGGTTTTGGTGATCGCCGCAAAGCGATGCTCCAAGACATTGCGGTATTGACTGGCGGTCAAGTGATTTCAGAAGAGACGGGTCTCAAACTGGAAAATGTCACGTTGGCTGATTTGGGAACAGCTGAGAAAATCACTGTGGACAAAGACAACACAACGGTGGTCAATGGTGCGGGTGTCAAGGATGAAATTGAAGCGCGTGTGAATCAAATCAAAGCGCAGATTGAAACCACGACTTCTGATTATGACAAGGAGAAGCTGCAAGAACGCTTGGCCAAGTTGGCTGGAGGGGTTGCAGTGCTGTATGTAGGGGCTGCCACTGAAGTGGAGATGAAGGAAAAGAAAGACCGTGTGGATGATGCGTTGAATGCTACGCGTGCGGCGGTAGAAGAGGGCATTGTTCCCGGAGGAGGCACCGCGTATATCCGAGCTGCAGCATCTATCTCTAAATTGGAGGGAATCAACGCAGATGAAACGACAGGGGTCCAGATCGTCTTGCGTGCTGTAGAAGAGCCGTTGCGTCAGATTGTGGCGAATGCAGGAGGTGAAGGGGCCGTTATTGCCAATTCGGTTCGTGAAGGCAAAGGAGATTTCGGATACAATGCACGAACAGAAGTGTTTGAAAATCTCTTTGAAGCGGGTGTGATTGACCCAACCAAAGTGACACGTGTAGCCCTGGAAAATGCAGTTTCAATCTCTGGAATGGTATTGCTTACAGAGTGTGTCATTGCGGATGAAGAAGAAGAACAGCCGATGCCAGCACCAGGCGGTATGGGTGGCGGCATGGGCGGCGGCATGGGCGGCATGATGTAATCCTCATTGGGTCCAGATAAAAAAGGCCACTCCTCACGGGGTGGCCTTTTTTTGTTTCCCAAGATTGCACATGACGTGCAGGTGCTGAATGGGTCGTAAATTGTGGGCCATGTCCATTTCTATCCAGAACGTATCTCGGTATTTTGGTGAGCAAGCTGCATTGATGGGCGTTGATCTCGAAGTGCCTGCGGGACAAGTTTTGGGGCTATTGGGCCCGAATGGTGCAGGTAAATCTACCTTGATGCGATTGGTGACAGGTTACCTCCCGCCCTCTTCAGGAGCCGTGAAAGTTTGTGGGTTTGATGTTGTGGATTCACCACTGGAGGCCAAGCGTTGCGTGGGGTATTTGCCAGAGCATAATCCGCTTCACTTGGAAATGTATGTGCGCGAATATTTGGAATATGTTGCGGGAACCCATCAATTAAAAAACATCCGTGATCAGGTACATCGCGTGATTCAAGTGGTGGGTTTGACGCCAGAAGCACACAAGGAGATTGGTCAACTGTCAAAGGGATATCGACAAAGGGTTGGCCTAGCTCAAGCATTGATCCATGATCCCCAGGTGTTGATTCTGGATGAGCCTACTTCTGGCTTAGACCCGAATCAGTTGACGGATATTCGGGAGTTGATTCGTCGTATTGGTGAAGAAAGAACGGTGATTCTTTCAACCCATGTAATGCAGGAAGTTGAGGCGATGTGTGACCGGGTGGTCCTTATTCGAAAGGGCGAAATAGTAGCCGATGAATCAGTCAAAACCTTGGTTCAGCAAACAGGTGGTTTGGAGGCGGCATTTAAGGCATTGACGGTATAACATGGGTGAAAATCAATCCGCACCGGAACGGGAAACAGTAAAGAACCACACAGGTTTGGTGCTTCGTTCTACGGGTTCGTGGTACGAAGTGCTAGACTCGGATTCACAAGAGGTATTGGCGTGCAGAACACAAGGGAAGTTGCGGTTAAGTGATGACCGATCGACGAATCCCATTGCTGTTGGAGATCAGGTTCTGTTTATGATCCAGGAGGATGAAAACACGGGAATCATCACATCTCGACAAGAGCGACGCAATAGCATCGTTCGTAAGTCAGTCAACCTTTCAAAGGAAACGCATGTCGTAGCGGCCAATTTGGATCATGCATTTTTGATTGTGACGGTGGTAAATCCAGCGACAAGTACGGGTTTTATCGATCGGTTTCTTGTAACGGCAGAAGCTTACCAAGTGCCTGTTTCGATCGTTTTCAATAAAGTGGATGTTTGTACCGAAGGAACCTCGGAACGAGAGCAATTGGAATATTTAGAAGCGGTGTATTCAAAAGCCGGAATCAGGACCTTGCGCACCTCAGCGAAAACGGAGGAGGGATTGGATTCTTTTGCGGATGCCTTGGCCAGTGCAGGAGTGAACCTGCTCTCGGGCCACAGTGGTGTTGGGAAAAGCACCTTGATCAACGCCCTCATTCCCGGAATGGAGTTGCGTACAGGCGAGGTTTCCGACGCGCACCAGAAGGGGAAACACACCACCACGTTTGCCGAAATGTTTCCATTGCCCGCTGGAGGTTTTATTATTGATACACCGGGGATCAAAGGCTTTGGTTTGGTGCATTTGGAGAGGGATCACTTGCATCATTATTTCCCTGAATTCTTCATGCGGTTGGCTTCTTGTAAATTTCACAACTGCTTGCATCGAAACGAGCCGAGTTGTGCGGTTCGGGATGCCGTTTCGTCAGGAGAAATCGCCGAAGAACGGTACGTCAACTACCTCGAGTTGTATGAAACGTTCGAATCCGATCAATACCGTTGATCAGATGCGGCTAACCCAGAGACCTTCTACCCTCAGGCTCATCGTATTGTATCGCAAAGGCTGATGGGTCGTATTGTCACGGACCATCAACCCCATGCTTCGTAAAATTCCATCTCCGGCGGCACAATCCCATTCCATGTACGGACCCGATCGCGCATGAACATCCGCTTCACCCGTGGCAACTTGGCAAAACTTCAATGCGCCACTCACGGGTTGTGAATCAAAATCTTTCGGATTCAAATGGGCAGGCAACAAGGACTCCCACGGAAGTGGTTCATTCCAACTGGTCACCAAGAGGTAGGGTTTGGAAACGGCCAATGGAACGATTTTTTGTCGATTGAGCCCTTGAATCCCGCTCACATAGGTCCCGATGTTTTGAGCACCCACATACATTCGGTCTTCCAACGGGTCTGCGACCACTCCTAAAAAAGGGCCGTCTTGATCACAAAGCGCAATGTTGATTGCAAACCCAGATCGATTTTTGAGAAAGGATTCCGTCCCATCTAACGGGTCCACCAACCAAAACAACGGCCATGTCGAGCGTTCGGAAAATGCCGGGAGATCGCCCTCTTCGCTGATCAATGGAATGCCTGAATCGGCTAAAACATTTTGAATGATTCTGTGGGAAGCCATGTCGGCTGAAGAGACCAAACTGCCATCACGTTTTGCTCGGATGACCAACGCTTCATTTTGCTTGTCGAGGTGCTCCAATAAAACGGAGGATGCCGATTGAGCAGCTTTAATCGCAAGCTCCATGAGAAAATTGAGTTCCGCCCGTTCCATGCCTGCAAGATATCATTTTGCAATACATTTGCCGTGACGCGGGGGTGCCTCTGGAATATCTGGAGCGCTGAGATGATACCCTTTGAACCTGACCGGGCAATTCCGGTAGGGGAGCGAACCTTGGAAGCCTTGGATTAGCCTCGGCATCTCAGCGTCATGAATTGAAAGATAGATTTCGTCATGACCCCATTTTTGAATCACGGATTTTTTGTTTTGGCGGGTACCCTGTTTCCCGTGTTGTCCTTGGCCCAATCCCCGGCAATGGATAGCCTTTTGAAAACAGTAGAGCTCCTTCCCGCTTCTGTCATTGCGAGTCAAATGCCTGACCGGGCTTTCTTCGCTTCTTCTGATATCAGTTTGGAGGAGTTGGAAAAACGTGACGGGTCAATGGACTTGCCGTTCCTGTTGCGCTATACCCCTTCTTTGGTCGTTACTTCCGATGCCGGGGCTGGAACAGGGTATACCTCCTTGCGTATTCGAGGTTCGGAACAAAGCCACATCAATGTCACCATCAACGGCATCACATTAAATGATGCTGAGTCGCACCAAGTGTATTGGGTGGATTTGCCCGATGTGGCCAGCAGCATAGATGGGTTGCAAGTCCAGCGAGGTGTTGGAACGGCGGCCAATGGTCCAGGGGCATTCGGCGCAACCATAGCCCTCAACACCTTGTCGTTTGATCAAGAGCCAAGTGCGCGATTGGTCCTGGGCTCGGGTTCCTTTGGCAGCCAACGCTCTATGGTGAAATGGTCCAGTGGTTTGATAGGTGAAGGGTTCTACTTGGAGGGTCGTGCTTCACGTGTGTTGTCCGACGGATATGTCGATCGGGCAACCAGTGACTTGTCTAGCTTGCAGCTGGGCATGGGTTATTTGTGGAATTCTGGTCACCTGGCGTATACCGCCTTATTGGGCCATGAACGAACATACCAAGCGTGGTATGGTGTACCTGAGATTGCGATGGAAGGAACAGAGGAACAGATTTGGGCTTGGGCCAGCAATAGCTCTGAATATGGTTACGGTTCGGATATCGAACGTATAGAAGACTTGATTGACCGCAGAAGCCAACATAACTATTATCGCTACGAAGATGAAGTCGATGATTATCGGCAAGATCACCACCAGCTTCACCTCGACCAATACGTGATGGGGTGGGATGTGGGATTGACAGGACACTACACCGCTGGTGCAGGCTATTATGAGCAATTTAAACCGCAAGCAGACTTGATGAATTATGGGATTGAGCCCTTTTCCATCGGTGACTCCATCCTTTCGGTGAGCGATGTCATTCGCCGTCGATGGCTGGACAATGATTTCGCTGGCACCGCCTTCAACGTGCAAAAATCATGGTCTCATGCATCGGTTCAATTTGGTGGCGGTGCATTTTGGTATGAGGGAGAACATTTTGGAATTCCCATTTGGATGGAACATCCAGGAAGTTTTCAGCCTGGGCAGAAGTATTACTCCAATGTCGGCCGCAAATTTGATCGCCACGTGTTTGTGGGGTCGACCTCAAAGTGGTTTGACGGTCGTTTGCAAACCGTGATGGAATTGCAAGCACGTCGAGTGTCCTATGCGGTGGATGGAAGGGATCGTGATTTGCGCACATTGGATGTGGACGATGATTTGTTTTTTTTAAACCCAAAAGCCGGCATCGATTGGCAAGCCAACACAGGGAATCGGTTTTTCGCCTCTGTTGCTCAAGGGAATCGCGAACCCGTTCGCAACGATTATATCGATCGTCGGACAGAAGACTACCCGCGTTCAGAGCAATTGACTGACTGGGAGGTGGGATGGGAAAACCACAAGTCGAACTGGAGTCTACAAATGGTATCGTACCTCATGCTTTACCGCGATCAATTGGTTCAAACGGGCGCATTGAATGACGTGGGAAGTTCGGTTCATACCAACGTGGATAGAAGCTATCGAGCGGGTCTGGAATGGATGTTCAAATGGCAACCTCATCCATCATGGGTGTGGAGTGGAACAACCACCTGGTCATCGAATAAGATTGATTCCTTTACCGAGACTCTTTACGATTATGCAGACGGTTTTGAGAGTGAAGTTTCCATTGACCATGGGTCAACTGACATCAGCTTTTCACCCAATGTTACCGCATCTAGTGTGGCGTCGTGGACATTTTTCAATCGTGGCGAATTTGAAGGAACAGCTGAATGGGCCATACGATACGTTGGGGAGCAATTCTTGGATAACACGTCCAATTCGAATCGCATGTTGGACGCGTATAGCGTCCACGACCTTCGCTTGCGTTGGGTTTGGTTGCGAGACAACGGTTCCCGCATTGCCTTTAGTGGATACTTGCGGAATGCCTTGGATGCTGGATACACGGCCAACGGTTGGACGTACAGTTACCTCTACGGCGGATTGGATGCCATGACGACAGAAAACTATGTTTATCCGCAAGCGGGACGCCATGGAATGCTCTCCTTGGAGGTTTCGTTCTAAGGCTGAGCAGGACTTATATAATCGCGTCGGTGGTAGAAGTGTGCTGGTATTCCTTTGGGTCTGGAAGCCAACTTAAATCTTCGGGTCGATTTTCGATAGCGGATCCAATGACCACGACATCGGCCCCCGCATGCCAAGCGGCTTGAATGGATGGCGCGTCGTTGATTCCTCCTCCCACAATGAGGGGGCAGGATGTATGCTGTCGAATTGCTGCAATGGCTTTCAAAGGTGCCGGCTGCTGAGCTCCGCTACCCGCATCCAAGAACATCAACTGCATGCCAAGCATCTCACCGGCGACCGCAGTAGCTGCAGCAATCTCTGATTTGGCAGATGGGATGGGCAAACTTTGACTCATGTACGCGGCGGTGGTGAGCGGACCGTCGCCAATCAAAAGGTATCCTGTGGGAATCGTTTCGATTCGCATGCGGCGAATTTTCATGGCCGATTCGACGTGACGGCCAATCAATAAATCCGGATTTCTTCCTGAAATCACAGAAAGAAAAAGGACGGCGTCTGCACCCGGAACAACCTGCTCTGGTGATCCCGGAAATATGGTGATAGCCCCTGAAAATCGCTCTCGAATGGCCTGCATCATTTCGGTCACGTTGTGCCTCACGAGCAAACTACCCCCGATAAAAACGTCTGTAATCGGTGAAACTTCAAGGCGGTCAATGAATTGATGCCATGCTCTTCCAGTAGGTAAGTCATCAGGGTCCAACAAAGCCGCTAACCGCTTTTTGTTTTGCCGATGGTCATGTTGCACTTGATTGAGCCACGTCATGTCGGGAAGATACGTTGAACGAGATGTTCCAAAATATCTTTTCGCAACATGCCATGGCCTGATGGCAATAGGTGAAATCCCACATTGGAATCAGAATGAACCATACGTTGAATTTCACGGCCATTGGATGGAGGAATTACCGCATCATGTTCTCCGAAAAAAACATCCACTTTCCCCTCTGTTTTTTTCATAGCAAGGGCAATTTTAGTGTGGCTTGGCCAGCAAAGGCGATGGGAACGCCAGCCATTCCAGACCATCATTCGCATGCCATGATTTACCAAGTGGAATTGGCCGAAGGCATGCAAGTGCTTGGAAATCCAACCCCACCTTAACAAGCGGTCTGTCCAGAGCATGACCCGTTCTGCACGGCGATCAATCGCAAACCAAAGAAATCGTCCTAAACTGGTGTGCACGGTCAATCCATAAAAAAGGGATTTCTTTAGACCGTCGGGAGCCATCAGGACTATACGTGACCACTGCTGCGGTGCTTCACATAAAAGGGAGAGAGCTACACGGCCTCCAATGCTGTATCCGATCATGTCAAAGGTGTCCGTCCGCACACCTTCTTGTCGACCGATGGCGGTGAGAATTTCCAATAAGCGTTGGGGTGAGATCGGTGAATCCAATGCATCGAGAGCAGGTAGACTATTTCCGTGATGTGGCAAGTGAATGGAAATCAGAAGCCGGGGTTCTGGCCAGACTTCTGATATGGGTAGCATGTCTTCCAGTGGACGGGCAAACCCATGAAATGCAAACAAAGCGATGGCACCTTGAGATGTGGAAAGTTCAGCAGTAGGGGCTGTGGCGTACTCCAAGCACCAATCCCCGCCATCGTATATTTTCCGATTGGCTTGTTCATTGAGCGCGGCGAATTCCATGCGCGAAAGTTCGGGGGTTTCTTCGGATTTCAGGTCATTGTGGAAAGGTGGTGGAAATCGTGGGAAACATGTGTTTTTATGTTCGAACTCAAGTGCTAATTTTGCCAACGGAATTCCTTCCGATTTTCCCGAGGGTCATCAATTTTTTAAATTGAGGGATCTTCGGATAAAAAAAAAATGCCCAAAGACAAAAGCATTCGTTCGGTCCTCCTAATTGGGAGCGGTCCGATTGTCATAGGACAAGCGTGCGAGTTTGATTACTCGGGCTCACAGGCAGCTCGTTCTTTGCGAGAGGAGGGGGTTGAAGTGGTATTGATCAATTCTAATCCAGCGACCATCATGACCGATCCGGTGGTTGCGGATCATGTCTACCTCGAGCCGTTGGAGCCCGCTTCTATTGAAAAGATTTTACAAAAGCACAACATCGATTCGGTTTTGCCTACCATGGGTGGACAAACGGCTTTGAACCTTTGCATCCAATGTGATGAAATGGGGCTTTGGGAGGAACATGGCGTGCAGATGATTGGCGTGGACATCGCGGCAATTGAAATCACAGAGAACCGAGAGAAATTTCGGAAACTTATGGGGCAATTGGATATTGCCATGGCACCGCAAGCCACCGCCAAAAGTTTTCTGGAGGGCAAGGAGGCAGCGCAGATATTTGGGTTTCCATTGTGCATCCGTCCATCCTATACGTTGGGAGGAAGTGGCGCAAGCATCATTCATGACCCGGAAGAATTCTAGGCCGCATTGACCCGAGGTTTGCATTTGAGCCCCATTCATGAGGTGATGATCGACAAAGCGGTTTTGGGATGGAAGGAGTATGAGTTGGAGCTGTTGAGAGATTCCAATGACAACGTCACCATCATTTGTTCCATTGAGAATGTTGATCCCATGGGGATCCATACAGGGGATAGCATTACGGTTGCTCCTGCCATGACATTGAGTGATACGACATTCCAACGAATGCGCAATATGGCCATCCAGATGATGCGGGCCATTGGAGATTTTGCGGGAGGATGCAATGTGCAATTCGCCGTTTCAGCGGATGAAAAAGAGGATATTATTTCCATCGAAATCAACCCACGGGTGAGCCGATCTTCCGCTTTGGCATCGAAGGCAACAGGCTATCCCATTGCAAAAATTGCGGCGAAATTGGCCATCGGTTATCATTTGGATGAATTGCCCAATCCGATTACCGGAACAACAAGTGCTATGTTTGAACCCACCTTGGATTATGTGGTGGTTAAAGTTCCACGTTGGAATTTCGATAAGTTCAAAGGCGCGAATCGCGAGCTTGGATTGCAAATGAAATCCGTTGGGGAGGTCATGGCCATCGGTCGTTCGTTCCAAGAGGCATTGCAGAAGGCAGCGCAATCATTGGAGGTCGGACGGAATGGATTGGGGTGTGATGGCAAAGAACTGCGCGACCAAGACAAAATCCTCCACAGTTTAGCTCATCCTAGTTGGAATAGACTGTTTCACTTATACGATGCCTTGAAGCTGGGCATCTCCATGCGTAAGATTCATGACATCACCAAGATTGACCCTTGGTTCTTGCGTCAAATTGAGGAATTGGTTCACTTGGAGGATGAGCTGAGTCACTATAAATTGGATTCCATCCCTGACGCATTGCTGCGTGAAGCAAAACAAAAAGGATATGCCGATCGTCAAATAGCTCATCTCTTTGATTGTTTGGAGTCGGAAGTGCACGTTCACCGGGTCAATGCGGGCATCACTCGGACCTACAAGTTGGTGGATACGTGTGCTGCTGAATTTCCCGCCCAAACTCCATACTATTACTCCACCTTCGAAGACGAAAACGAAAGTGTACGAAGCGATCGAAAAAAGGTGGTGGTTTTAGGAAGCGGTCCCAATCGGATTGGCCAGGGGATTGAATTTGATTATTGTTGTGTGCACGGGGTGTTGGCAGCGAAAGAATGCGGTTATGAAACCATCATGATCAACTGCAACCCCGAAACGGTGTCAACAGATTTCGATACCGCGGATAAACTCTATTTCGAGCCCGTCTTCTGGGAACATATTTACGATATCATTCTGCATGAAAAGCCAGAAGGTGTGATTGTTCAGCTAGGCGGACAAACCGCATTGAAGCTGGCAGAGAAATTGGAGCGGTTTGGTATCCCCATTATCGGAACGAGTTACCAAGCATTGGATATTGCAGAGGATCGGGGCTCCTTTTCTGCTCTTCTGCGGGACCTGGGTGTCCCTTATCCAGATTTCGGTGTCATCGAAACAGCGGATGAAGCAATTGCTTTGAGTCAAACCTTGGGCTTCCCTTTGTTGGTTCGCCCGAGTTACGTGTTAGGTGGTCAGCGGATGAAGATTGTAATCAATGAAGAAGAGCTGGAGCATCACGTCATTGAAATCTTCAGAGAGATGCCGGGCAATAAAGTGCTTCTCGACCACTATTTAGATGGTGCGATTGAAGTGGATGCCGATGCCATTTGTGATGGAGAAGAAGTCCGGATTATTGGGGTGATGCAACACATCGAGCCTGCAGGCATTCACTCAGGTGATAGTTATGCGGTCTTGCCTCCTTTCAATTTGGGCGCGCTGATTTTAACGCAAATCGAGGAGCATACGCGAAAAATCGCTCTGGCTTTGGAAACGCGCGGGTTGATTAATATTCAATTTGCAATCAAGGACGATGAGGTATACATCATTGAAGCGAATCCGAGGGCCTCTCGCACGGTACCTTTCATTGCCAAGGCGTATGGAGAGCCTTACATCAATCATGCGACCAGAGTCATGCTGGGAGAAGCCATGCTGAAGGACATTCCTCATGAACCGAAACTTGAGGGCTACGCCGTGAAAATCCCAGTTTTTTCTTATGAAAAATTCCCGGAGGTGAACAAAGAACTCGGACCAGAAATGAAATCTACCGGTGAAGGAATTCGATTTATTCCAGATCTGCGGGATCCATTTTTCCGCAAAGTTTATAGCGAGCGCCACCTCTACTTGAGTAAGTAATTATGCTGGTCGGAATTTTGCGTACGATAGGAACCATCATTTTGGTTTGGATGGCCTTCCGGTGGCTGGATCGAATGGCTCGGAGGTGGTCTGGTCATTACCGAGGAAGGTCGGGGACGTCCCAGGGGGATTCTGAACCCACCCGCGGAAGTCAAGAGACCCCCAAGGATGGTGAGCTAGGAGATTACATCGATTTCGAAGAGGTCGATGATGATTCATGACACTGGAGAGTGCCAGTTGTAACTTGTCCGAAAATGAATATTGATGGCAATGAGTGGAGCCTTGATTGAAACCAGTTTGAAGCAAGCCCTTCCACATTTGGGTGCGCTGGTTCTATTTGCCTTGGCGGTATGTGGGTTTTACGCCAAATCATTTGATGGTTATTCTCTTCGTCAGGGAGATGTTCAGAATTATCGCGGGATGTCCAAAGAAATGTCTGATTACCGCGCATTGACGGGGGATCATGCAGGCTGGACAGGCGCGATGTTTTCTGGGATGCCAACCGATCAAATTAGCGGTGATCCCAAGACTATTTCATTCACCAAGTCCATCCAACGTTCGGTGAGTAAACTGTTTGGTTCTGGGCCGATGGCCACATTGTGGCTGGCGATGATTTCGGCATATCTTCTGGCCATAGCACTAGGAGCGAGCCCTTTGGTGGCATTGGTTTGCGGGTTGGCCTTTGGTTTTTCTTCGGTCAATATTTTATATCTCGGAGCGGGACACAATACGAAGGTGCGTGCCATAGCGATGATGCCAGGAGTCGTTGCGGGTGTTCTTTGGGTGTATCGAAAAAACATGGGTATCGGACTGGCCATCGCCGCGTTTTTCACGGCCATGCATGTCGTGGCGGGCCACCCGCAAATGACTTATTACCTTTTGTACTTGTTAGCGGCTATCGGTTTGACCGAATGCTTTGGACAATGGCGATCGGGAATATCATGGAAAGAATTGGGCAAGAAGAGCTTGTTGCTAATAGCTGCCGGTTTGGTGGGTGTTTTGCCCAGCTTGTCAGATCTGAGCGCGACCAAATCATATGCTCAATTTACCACACGAGGGGACCAGGTTCTTCAAGAGGTGAACGATGGGGTGATGGGAGAAGGGCTTTCGGACGCGTACATCTTGGAGTACAGCATGGCGGATGGAGAATGGTGGTCCATTATGTGTCCTGATATCAAAGGTGGAAACGACCCCTTGTATTGGGGGGAACAAACCTTTTCTGGAGGAGCTTTTTACTTTGGTGCGGTGATTTGCGCTTTGTGTTTTGTTTTTTTCGTTGCCGGCAGAGATCGATTGAAATGGCCCATGATGTTGATCGCATTGCTGGCCATTTTGCTCTCACGACGAGATCCGGGTGTTGTGATGAATTTCTTCTTGGATTATGCCCCGTTTTTCAACCAATTTCGGGATACGAAAATGATGCTGGTTCTGGTGCAAGTGGTGGTCACCATGGGAGCCGCATTAGGCCTCGTGGAAATGCTTGCGTTGGCCAAGCAACCCAAATCGGATAGAGTCAAATGGTGGCTTGGATCTTTTGTTTTTTTGATGGTGCTTTTTGCTGGTTTTTATGTGATGCCTGAGGTCTTTTTTGGATTTCAATCGGAGATTAGGCTAGACCGTGTCATGGATCAATTGGGGCGAACGGCTGCGATTGATGCAAGAGTGGATGTTTTTCGTTCCGATGTGCTTCGAACACTGGGGTTGATTCTAGTGACGGGGGTTGGATCGGCCGCCATGATGTTGGGTTGGTTGCGAGGCATGTATTTTGTTGTTGCCTTAATCCTTGTATCCACACTAGATCTCTGGTCCGTCGATCGTCGCTATTCCAATGAAGAGTCGGTGAACGGAGCATTTCGGAATTGGGTTAAAACCTTTGATGCCAAGTATCCCTTTGTGCCAACCGCCCAAATGATGGGAATTCTGCAATTGGAGGCATCTCGTCATCCCGGATTGGAGGATGAAGCATCGAAGTTGAAGGACCAGTATGAAGAGGCTTTAGGCGATTTGCGGATGACACGGGCGGAGAAAGATCGGTTGGGAGTCATTTCTAAATTTGGTGCGCTGCGCTTTGAAGATCATTTCCGGGTGCTTAATTGGGGTGCACCTTTTAGCGATGCTTCGGCGTCCTATTTCTTTCAAAGTGTAGGAGGTTATCATGGAGCGAAATTGAGGCGATACCAAGATTTTATAGAGCGTGTTTTACAGCCGGAGCATCAAAAGTTTGTTGCAGCGGCTCAGCGCAATGAAGCTGAGGAAGGGCTGCGGTCCATGGTGGCTCATCGGATGTTAAATACGAGGTATATCTTGTTGAACCAGATGCCTGAACCGCTTCCCATCCCTGAGCCAAATGGTCCTGGTTGGATTGCATCGGGATGGCAGCAAGCGCTAAGTGCAGAAGAGGAAATAGCTGGAGTTGCGTCAATGAATGACCCGAAAATGGCCGTGATTCATGAACAATATTCAGCTCAAATCGAAGGGTTAGCACCAGGTGCAACTGGTTCTGTTGAGTTAACCTCATACTCACCGGATACGTTGTCCTATGACGTTGCATTGGACGCAGATGGCCTTGTTGTTTTTTCGGAAATATGGTATCCCATCGGATGGACCTGTACCTTGAATGGTCAAATAGAACAGCCCATTCGCGTGAATTACCTGCTTCGGGCCATGCGTGTTCCAAAAGGGAACCATGAGATTATTTGGAGTTACGGCGCTCCGCAGCGAGCTGGATTGGCTGGAATTGCCAATATGCTCCTATGCCTGTTCATTGGAGGCGGATTGTACTTTGGCTTTAGCCGTCATGGGATGAAAAGGAATTCATGAAGCATCGAGCAGAGGAGCCGTTACATCATTGGTTTTGGAATCAAGATGCGGTGGATGGAGTGAATTGGGAGGATTGGGATCGACTCCTACAGAAGACAGACCGCCCATCGGTGTTCTTGGATAGCCGCATGATGCGAGCTATGTTGAGCGCTTCAGATCGCAACGTCGCTGCAGTGTGTTGGACGCGTGAAGGTCGCCTGATTGGCCTCGGATTGGTTGAAGATGCTCAGGCGGAAAGCGTCAACTTGAGCGGCCATATCAAGTCCAAAGGATGGTTTGACGCGGTGAGCAAGTTGTTGCACGGAAGAAGCGGCCGATTGCGTTTTTCGGTCCGGGTGATCGGCACCGTTTTGGGAAGCGGAGAGCATGCGATTCGATTCGATTCAGACGTGTCACCGGTCGAACAAATGAGTTGCCTGGAAAACAACGTGTTTTCTTCGAAAAGCAATTGGGGGACCAAGGTTCCGAATGTGGCGATGTTCAAAGACGTGATCATCCCGCCGGAAGGCATTCGCGGGAGTGAATTTAAACGATGGACACCCTTGGAGTTTGATCCTGAAATGGTGGTTTATGTCAATCCTGAATGGAAGGATTTTGCAGCCTATATGGCTGAATTGAACACCAAATCAAGAACAAAAATCAAGCGAATTTTAGCTTTGTCTGAGGCATTCGAAATGGAGGAATGGTCGCTAGATCAGTTGGAAGCAAAAGGAGAAGAGTTGATTGCCATGTACCGCTTGGTGTTTGAGCGATCGGGGTTTCGGTTGGGTTCACTTCATCTCGGAGAGTTGATTGAATCCAAGCGTACTTGGGGGGATGCCTTTATCATCAAAGTGTACAAACTGGAGGGTGCAGCTGTGGGCTTTCAATGTGCATTTGTGACACGGGAAGCAACCGAAGCATTCTTTGTGGGCTTTGATCCAGAGCTCCGGAAATCACATGCTATCTACCAACGAATGCTACTGGAGTTCATCCGCATGGGTATTCAGGTAGGTTCAGCGGAAATCCACATGGGCCGAACAGCTTTGGACGTGAAGTCATCTGTGGGGGCCTTGCCGAGGCGATTGCGCTGTGAAGTGCGTTTCAGAAACCCATTGGCTCACCAGATCGTGCAAGCTTTTACCAAGGGCTATAAACCGGCAAATATCAAGTTGAAAAGGCCTTGGAAAGAAACATCCTTTCCGTTGGTACGTCATTCAAAAATCCATTCCATCTGATCCTTGACTCCCTGAGCGTCCAGAACCGCCATCGCTACGTTTTCCGCGGGTTTTTCCAGACTCTAATTTCCCCAAATTCCAGGTGATGGTCAGGAAGAGGTTTTGTGACTCCCGTTTGTGCACAGCAATTCGGGTGAGTGTTTCCAATTCTGAAGTGTACGACCACTCTCGTGTGTTGAATACGTCGCTCAATTTTAAGGTCAAGTCCAAATCTCCATCGAGAAATGTTCGTTGGATGGAAGCATCCATGAATGCATATCCATTGAATGAACCTTGCGTCGTAACCGAAGGACCGCGGTACATTCCATTGACCTGCCATTTCCAATCCTTTTGCTGTCCTACGGTTTGGTTGGCAAACAGATTGAGGTTGTAAGACCAGCCCTGACTATCGTAGACAAAGTCGGCGTCACCAACGTCGTTTGATAGATGATAAAGACTACCGGTGAACCGGATCGAGCCGCCGCTCCCCAGACTGGACATGGCAATCACCTCCAATCCCTCATCTTGTCTTTGGTCTAGATTCTGGTAGGATGAGGTAGAGATACCATTTTCGTCTACCGTTGAAAAACGGCGAATGACATCATGGGTGCGCTTCAGGAACAACGATGTTGTAATCGATTTTCGATTTCGGGACCATTGGTGGCCGAACTCCATCGAATGTGTGTATTCGGGGCGCAGTTCGGGGTTTCCTTTTCGGATGTTTCGGTTATCACTGTCATCCACAAAGGGCGATACTTGCCGTCCTCGGGGTCGGTTGACCCGGCGGCTATAACTGCCAATCCAGCTGACTTCGTCATTGCGCTGCTTGGAAAGATTGAATGACGGATAAACAGAGAAATAATCATTTTCGAAGGGATCAGAACCATCCAAAAGCGCTTCGGTGTAGACCTGTTCCAATCGAAGTCCTCCCTGTACCCCCCAGACGCCAAATTTCCGACCAAAGGTCCCGTAGATGGCATGCACAGCCTCCCGATAAGTAAAGCTGTAACCATCGATGACGGGATTGATAGGAACGTACAGCCCGCCGGTCCAAAATGAGCTATCTGGCGTCAGGTACGTGTACTCGTTTCGCTTTTCCGACAAGTTGGATTTCCAACCCCATTCCAACTTACCGTCGTCCCTCAGGGGCTTTTCAAAGTCTATTTGCGCGACCGTGCGCGCGTTGAAATTTTCTTGGAGATTGGTATCCAAAATGGTCATCGCTCCCTCACCAACCAACGACTCTTGGATATAGCTATCATCGGATGATTCGGATTGTGAATGGCGAATCATGGCTCGAATAAAATGGGCGGGATTCCCGCCGAATTCTTTCCGGTAGCTTCCATCCAAGTCCCAACCAATCCCTTGACCATAATTCGAAGAATGTCGTTGGGTATGGGTTGCGTAACCTGAATTCCAGGTTTCTAGATTGTCCAATGAATCAAGGCGCTCATAATCATTTCCGTTAAAATTGGCGCTGATGGAAACCACTTCGGCAGGGGAAGGATACCACTCCATCCCCACCTTCCCTCCAAGGCTTTCTCGCAATCGGTTTCCATCTCGGGTTTGATTTAAGGTGGATGTACTATCACCGGCGTCGAAAATTCGATTGGTGATCCCGTTCGAAAACTGATCACGTTGATTCCAGCTTCCATTGCTGAAAAAACTGAATTTTTCACCTTTGTAATTCAATGAAAGCGAAGCATTGTAATTCTCGCCCGTTCCAGGAGTTGCCTGCGCTTGGCCGTGAAACCCTTCGAGCTTATTCTTTTTTAGGATGATGTTCAAAATGCCCGCCATGCCATCGGGATCGTATTTCGCGGAAGGGTTGGTAATCACCTCTACCCGGTCAATGGAGCTGGCGGGAATTTGCTCGAGAAAAGCATTCTGCGATGATCCAGCCAATCCCGAAGGTCTGCCGTCGATGAGGATTTGAACATTGGGCGAACCCCTGAGGGAAATATTTCCATCGATATCCACGGCGACTGAAGGAACATTGACCAAGAGTTCACTGGCCGTTCCGCCTGCCGACGAAAGATCGGAGCCCACATGAAAAACCCGACGGTCAATCAGCATTTCCAGGCTGCTCGCTTGTTCGGCTACAACAGCCTCATTGAGATTGTTGATGCGGGGTTTCAAAGGAATAACGCCAGCGTCAACCTGGATGCTCGCTCTGGGGCTGAGCGCAATAGGAGAAGAGGTCCAAGGTTCATACCCCATAAAGTTGGCCTGCAATTGATAACGCCCCAGAGGAATTTCAGTCAAAAGAAAGGCGCCATTTTCATCGGCTAATTGTCCCGTAGTAATCGTGCTATCACGAAGATTCATGAGGCTCAAAGCTGCAAAGGGAATCGGCGCACCACTTTGCTCATCCACCAATGACCCTTGGACGATCCCAATTGCCGGTTTCCCTCCGGGTCCTCCAGGTCGTTGTGCCCAGGCATTCGCCCACCCAAAAAACATGACACTTAGAAATAAGAATAATCGAAGTAGCATGTATTGGATTTCAGATGAGGCGAATACTAAAGTACTTCGATTTGGGTGCAGCTTCAAAAGGGAAGGTCACAAAAAAGGCTCGCGCTGAATAGGCTAAGGTTGGAAGGACTCTCCACCATCATCATCATTTAGGCCAAGTGTCTGGCACCACAAAACCGCGGCTTATTTCAACCCAGTGATTTTCTTTTTTGATGACGTGCGCGACGAGTTGGCCACGCAAAAGGCCTTCTTGCCGCCAAATCTCGGCTATGCCTTCTGGCGCTAGAGGAGCGGCGGACATTTCATGAATCAGATGCAGCCATTCATGGGGCTGAAGGATGATCCATAGGCCCGCATTTTGAGCCATCCAATCGGTCCATTCATGCTGCCGGCACCACCAACCAGCGGGGTATTGCGGATGGGCATTTCGTGGTGGTTGATGCTGGGTGATTTCATGGATGTGATGAAAAAACCATCCTTTGAGCCAAGCGACTTTTCGATCGATTTGGATGTTTTCTAAAGAAAGAGCGAGCTTTCCGGCCGGATGCTGCGAAAGGGAGAGTTGACGTTGGATTTTATCCATTTTATGCTGCAAATCGTCTTGGGTATTGGTTCCTTTCCAATCACCCCAGCGAGAAGTTTGGTGGGCATTCAGGTAGAATTTACAGGCCAATTCAATGTGCCAGACTTCCTTCGTGTCCAGGTTTCGAACCAGGAGATCGAACTCTCCAATGGTTCGGGATTCATCTGAAATGACCCAATTTTCTTGAATCACCTCCCAGTGGGGTTGATTCAAGAACCAGAATCCCACGAGCCGTTCGAAGCGTTTGCCAAGTCGATGGGAGTCAAAGCCCATCATTTCCTCCAAGGATGCGGTACTTGGGGTCTGATCCCATGCTTGCAAAAGTGATTTCCCCAGCTCCCATTCCCTTGAAAAGAAGTCTGTGCCCAAGAGCTCCACGTCGCCATTGGCAGCGCTTTTCAATAAAGGTGGGCTACCAATGGCCCAGGCCAGTTCCCTAATCAAAGGCTGCTCGCAATGGGCTAAAAAATCTTCGAATTCCTTCTCTGGATGTTGTGGTTTAGCCATACGTTCGAAGTTCTATCTTCGCAGCTTAATTTACCATGGAATTCGTCCTCTTTTAATTTACTATGCGCGTTTTAGCTCACATACCGCATCCCTTGATGCGGATTTCTATAACCAGTTGGAATGAGAAGTTTCAATTGCGGTTTGAGCTGGACCGTTTCGAGCAAGTTTTTAAGATTGGACAAGATGAAGTCAGCAGCCTTGAAGCAGTAAAGCAGATGGGAGTGGATATGGCAGAATCGGTCTTGATTCGGTTTGTCTCCATGCGTGAGTCTTACAATCAAACGAATACACCCTAGCATCATGCAACGTATTGTTCTCCCAACCGTCATCGTTTTGTTCCTCTGGTGCATCGGATTAACTGCGACGCAATTTTACAATCCACAGCGTGAATTGTCAGCTGAATTGCAATCGGGTAAAGCACCTGTGGTGGCATATGTCCATGGGGATTCCATCCAATCGGGATACGCATTCATTGAAGTTCAGGAGGAAAAGCTCTTTGTGGCTGTCCAGCAGGCTCAACTGGCGATAGACCGGGCGTCAACTCCGTTTCGCGATGAGGCGCAAGAACTCATCGACTACGCAAACAGCGGCGCAGCGACTCCTGAAGATGTGCAAATCGCACAACAGCGGTTGATGGAGCTTGAATCTCAAATGGGGAAAATTCAGGAGGCAAGCCAGAATGAGTTGCTTGAATTGGAATCATCACTCCAAGCGGAAATCGCGTCTAACTTGTCAAGGGATGTTGCGGAATATGCTCAGGAACGCGGATTGGATGTGGTTTTGAATTGGGGGTTGTCCGGGGAGGGCGTATTGTACGGTTCCGCTGGATTGGACGTGACGGCAGGGCTGTTGGAGTTTATGAACGATCGATTCGAAAGTGAGATATCGAGCGAAGAAGAATGAACACCGCATTAGATAAACGCGCCAATCACATAGTAGAATACCTTCTCTATGTCTGGCAAATGGAGGATGTTGTTCGAGCAGCCGAATTCGATTCTGGTGTGATTCGAGCCATGTTCAATGGGCAAGATGGTCCAGATTTGGAATGGATGCTAGAGTTGGCTCAAGCCATGAAAAAGGAAGGGTTACAAGATCATGGGCATGTAGCACATGCCATGGAAACCTTGACGGAGTTGGCACTCCTTCATGATTTGATAACGGGACCGATGGAGGACTCAGATTATGTCAAGATTTTCAAGGATGCAGATCCGCTTCTGCTGGAGTTGCAAGAAAAGAAAAGAAGCAAAGACCAATATCAGCATCCCGTAGAGCAGATGCTGACAGCGCTGTATGGCTGGTTGGTATTGCGGATGAAGAAAGAGGCGGTTTCTGTTGAAACAGAAGCTGCGATGGTCGCCATTCGTAAAATGGCCAACACCTTGGCCCGGGGCCACATTCGAGTTTATGAAGGTCGCTGATTAACGATTTTGCAGTCGACGTAAGTGGCGTAGACGACTGCTTTCCATCCGGAGTACATGCGATTCATTTCTCAAGCGATCTAGAATGGCTGTCGAGAGGGAATCTGAGGGAATATGAATGGTGCTAACGGGCCAATCAGTTTGCTTTGAAGCACCGATCACTGCGCAACGGAAGAATTCGTTTTGCTGTTGGGCTTCTTGAGCGAGTTCGATCAATTCGGTGTTTGCACTTGACTCGGTATCTACCAGAAGCCAAGAGGAGGTATGCGTTGATACCTCTTCAATGAACTGGTTTCGATCGTCTGAAATTGGACCAATTTGCTTGCCTTGAGCAAAAGAGGACATGCGTTCTATCAAGGATTCAGAAACATCCTGGTTTTGAAAGGCGATCCAGATAATGGGTGTTGATCGAAAGGGAGTCATGTATTCTATTTCAGATGCTTCATTACGAAACAAGTAGTGAAAGGTTGCATTGGTTCCGAAAAAGGGGATGTTCAAAACATTGGGGTGAGGGGGTCTCATGAGAAGGCATTCTTTGGAAATTGAACCATCAACTTGCCCTCCCTTGCGCTCAATAAATTCTAACCACACCTGGACTCCCATTGTGTTCGATGGATCTTCCTCTGCTGACCTGGATGGATTAAGCGCGCTTCGACTTTCAGGGCAAATTCGGGAAGTGTGCGATACGGTGGAAGAGCAGTTGGTTGAATTGTTGATTACCAGAGCTCCCGGGCTGAAAGAAAACCCTGGCGGATTGGCCGAAGCGGTCGTCCTCGAACTGGGTCAAAGGGAGTGGGATCAGTATGGTTGTTGGGTCTATTATCCTTGGCGGCAGAGTTTGGTCCATCTATTGGCCGAATCAGATTTCATTGAATTGAGGACCAACCGCAACCGCAATCGTATCACCATTGAGGAGCAGAAGGCCTTGTCCAAGAAAACCGTTGGGATTGTTGGTCTCTCAGTTGGAAGTTCATATGCGCTGGCTTTGGCAATGGAGCGATCCTGTGGGGCATTGCGCTTGGCAGATTTCGACACCTTGGAATTGTCCAATATGAATCGCATCCGCACGGGGGTGCATTCATTGGGTTTGCCGAAGGGAGTCATTACAGCGAGGGAAATTGCTGAGATTGACCCGTTCTTCCAGGTGGAATTGCATTTGGAGGGGTTAAAAAAGGAAGCTTCGGATCTCTTTTTCCAAGGCCTGGATGTCGTGTGCGATGCATGCGATGATGTGGGAGTTAAGGCATTGATTCGATGGAAAGCACGAGAATTGGGCATTCCGGTTATCATGGAAACCTCAGATCGTGGCATGCTCGACGTTGAAAGATATGATCAGCCTGAGCACATGCCTTCGGGGTTTTTGCACGGTAGAATTAGCGAAGAAATGATGAGCGAAATGCTCGAAGCATCGGCATGGAACGCAGATTACTTGGATTTATTCGTTGACTTAGGGCAAGCTTCTTCTCGTGGGGTACAAAGTTTGCAAGAAGTAGGGGTGTCCTTGGTTGGTTGGCCACAATTGTATTCGGATGTTGCTGCTGGGGGAGCTTTTGCTACCCAAGCAACCCGTAAGATTTTACTGGGAGAGTCCATGCCGGACGCCCGTTTATACCTCGCACTGGATGAGCAGTTCTCTGAATCCTTCGATTGATCGCGCCAGACAGGCTGAGCATATCGCTCAAGCCGAAGTGCGCGTGTTTCGCGCCGATCAATATCCTGATCGTTGCCACGCTTTGGTGGATGGCCACCAAGCGGTGTTGTCGGCGTACGGCATTCAGAAGTTGGCCACGTTTAATCGGGATTGGATTGGAAATCCACGTGTCTTGGTGGTCGCAGCGATTGGGCATGGAAACGGCGTGGATGGAAAAAGCGAAAGAATTTTGGGTGGTGCGCGCATGCACTTGGCGCGAACCGTGGATGAGTTACCATTGATGGAAGCCATTGGATCGCAGGATTCGAATCTTTCGCAATTCATGCAGCCTTATGTAGAGGAGGGGGCCTATGAATTGGGTGGAATGTGGAATAGCATTGAAATGGCAGGAATGGGCGTCGAAGCGACGTTGTTAATCAAGGCAGCCATGGCGACTTTGACCATGGTGAGTGGAAGGCACTTGTTTGCATTGACTTCTCCAGTTACGAGACGGATGCAGGCTCCATTGGGTTTTTTGACGGAAACAGGTGTTGGGGATGATGGTTATTTCACCTATCCAACCCAAAAACTCCGGGCGACCATAGCGCGCTACACCTTTCCCGAACAATTGGAACAAGCTCGGCCGGAAGTTCGTGATTTGTTGGAGGGGATTTGGCAGGATCCTGAAGGCATGATCCATCGTGTACAGGGGCCCAAAGGCGAATTGAAACTTCAATTCAAAATCGAAGTCTGATGCGGATGGGGTGTGCTTGGAGAAACCATCCTATGGCGGCATTCCGAATGATTTTCTTGGTTTGCATGCTAGGGTTATCGGGGTTATCGTTGATGGCGCAGCAGTATGTGGGAAAGCGTTTGGAGTCCTTGTCAGCAGAGGTGTCTCCGGAGATGATGACCATTGAGGAGCTCTCGGCTTCTGCATCATGGGAACCTCGAGCAGAGATTGTTCCGAACCTGGGCATATCCAATGATGTTAAGTGGCTCAGGTTAAAGTTGGATCCTCGCACCGAAAACGGACTGCTCATTGAAGTGCAAAATTCAGGCATTGATGAGCTGACCTGTTTTATGGTGTGCGATGGTGAGGTCATTGCCTCTTATCAACGCGGTGTTTTCTCAGATACGCCGATCGAATCGACCATTGGAACCTATCCATCCTTCCCCATTCCATTGGTCGAATGCGGTGAAATGCAAGCCGTGTTTAGGCTCAAATCAGCAAAACCCTTATTGATTCCAATGCGTATTGCGGGTCCACGTGAGGTGTTGCGTGCCGCACATGAACGGGATGTTCTTTTTGCTGCGTACTTCGGGGTTATTTTGGTGATGTTGTTGTACAACCTGTTCTTGTTTGCGAGCGTGGGTGATCGGAGTTATTTGGAATACTCCATATACATTCTGATGGTTGGAGGAACGCAGTTGGTGCTCAACGGCTATGGTCCCTTTTTTGGTGTCGATGAATACCCTTGGCTCAACATTCGACTCATCCAATTTTTCGGTGTGTTTAGTGGCTTGACGACCATCGTTTTTGCCCAGAATTTTTTGCGATTGAGCCGCTATGTACCATGGCTTCATAAGCTGCTCAATTTCTATTTTGCTCTGTATTTGGTGGCATTCGTTTTGGCTATTTTTGGTCAATTGGTGTGGAGCTACAACGTCATCAATTTTTGTGCGTTGGCCATTTTCTTCTTTATTCCTGGGGCGATCATCACTATGCGCCAAGGCTATGCACCAGCGAAGTATTTCCTTTTGGCTTTCTCCGTCTTTATTGCAGCTGTTATGGTGTTTGTATTGAAGGATACGGGGTTGATACCTTACAATGCTTGGACCTTTTTTGCACTGCCGCTTGGAAGTGCCTTTGAGGTAATCTTGTTGTCATTGGCATTGGCTAGTAGAATCAATCAACTCAAACGTGAAGGAGCCAAAGCCAAGGAGGAGCAGCTTAGGATTTCGCAGATCAATGAAAAGATGGTTCGGGAGCAAAATTCAATTTTGGAAGAAAGGGTTAAGAGTCGCACGGTAGATTTAGAAGAGATCAATCAGACGATGCAGGGGACGTTGCATGAATTGCAGTCTGCTCAGCAGCAACTCATCCAGAGTGAGAAGCTCGCTTCCATTGGTCAATTGACGGCTGGAATTGCCCATGAATTAAACAATCCCATCAATTTTGTGAGCTCCAGCGCTCAATCCTTGCGCCGAGACTTTGAGGATTTGAACGCGGTCGTTGAAGCGATCAAGGCCCTTCCTGAAGATCACCCAGAACTGTCGAAAAGGGTGGCGGATGTCCATGCGCTTTTAGGTCAGTTGGACATTGATTTCACGCAACAAGAAATTGAAGAGTTGTTGAATGGAATCGAGGATGGTGCCAATCGCACATCTGAAATCGTCAGAGGACTTCGGATCTTCAGTCGGATGGATGGAGACAACTTCATCCAAGCGGACATCAATGAACTGATGAATTCTACGCTGGTTGTCTTGCGGAGCAATTTGCGAAGCCAAGCTCAAGTGCACGCGGAATTGGCGGAAAATTTACCTGAAATCTCATGCCAGCCAGGTCGATTGAATCAGGTGTTCATGAACATCATCACCAATGCCGCGCAAGCGACGGAAGCCACAGGATTGAATTTGGAAGAGCGAGAAGTATTGGTGATTACATCGATGCATGAAACCATAGGTCAGACGTGGATCGAAGTGCGCATTCGAGACAACGGCATTGGAATGGATGAAGCGGTGAAGCTTCAAATATTTGATCCATTCTTCACCACAAAGCAGGTCGGAGAGGGAACGGGATTGGGACTCAGCATCGTAATGGGCATTTTGCGGGACCACAATGCTGAAGTAGATGTTCAATCCGAAGCAGGCCAGGGTACTGAATTTATTATTCGATTTCCATTATGATCAATGTTCTCTACCTCGACGACGAATCGCACAATTTGACGGCCTTTCGGGCTGCTTTCCGAAGGGATTTTCAAGTGCACGTGACGACGGAGCCCACCGAGGCAGTGCGCATTCTACGTGAACAACCGATTGAAGTAATCATTTCAGATCAAAAAATGCCCAGCCTCAGTGGGGTTGAGTTTTTTGAATTGATCATGCCGGACTTTCCGGATCCGATTCGGATGCTGTTGACCGGACATGCGGACATCGATGCCGTAATCGACGCCATCAACAAAGGACAGATTTATAAATACATTTCGAAGCCTTGGAATGAGGCGGAATTGAAGGCGTTGGTCACCGAAGCTTCAGCCCTGTTTCATCAACGAAAAGCAATGGCCCAAGAAGGTCAGCAATTGCTTTCCAAAATGGACGAAGCACGCTTGTTGGCTAGACGAATTCAAGCGATTTCAGAAAGCGGACATCCGTTGGCTCAGGACGCCACACAAGAAGTGTCAAATTTGGCGAAGCG
>JAPKCA010000094.1 GCA_028823145.1 Flavobacteriales bacterium | reverse complement strand
CAAGGTGACGGGGACATCGGTCACCCCTCCACCGTCCAAAACAATCACAACGGAAGGGTTGACCTCGGTCGAAACCCCAAATTCGCCTACCACGCCAAACGACCAATCGAACGAAAGGTCCAACCCCGTTGCCTCTGAAACAAATCCCAATGGACCGCCACATAACTCTGCACCTTCAACGGAAAAACCAGCAACAGGCGGACCACCTGGCTGGCAACTGCAAGGCCAATCATAATCCAACAAGGCGACAGCGAGGTCCACTTCTGTCGTGCACGTGCACATTGCCAAGGTGTCCAATGGTTGAAGGTCAACCTGCAAACTCAACGTTCCCCCAAGCTGGGCCATTGCGGCATCCATTGAAATCACCGAATCTGGCAACGGATTCCCATCCAAAAACCAAGCCCAAGACTCAATCGGTTCGTAACCAAACAAAGGCTCTCCTATAAAACTAGATTCCCAAACGATGTCGCAGCTGTTGGCACTTGAATTCACAATGGCTAACTCGAGCGAATCACATACCAATGAGCAATCCTGAGCGAGCGCGTGATTTGGCACCCCAGAAATCAGGAAAAGCCAACCCGCGATTAACCCTGGCCAAACCAAAGTCCTTGTGGCGAAATCTTTGAATTGTATCAGCTTCATTCTATGACGAATTTCTGATGCAATTCGACGCAAGGAAAGCCCTCCTGAAATGATTGTAAACAACCGGTTTTTGAATGAATCGAGCGCTTAGCGCTTAGCGAATCAGCTCCACTGTCCCCGAAAATGCTCTTGGAAACAGCAACTGATCTTCCAATCGCACGGTCCAATGGTAGATACCGTTGGGAGCGTAGTGCGAGCCTGAATTCACTTGCCCGAGCCAATAAGCCTCTGGATCCATGGTCTGCCATACCACTTCTCCCCAACGATTGAAAATGGTCAAGTCATACTCCGTCACTCCAAGGACCTCAGGGCGCCAAACATCGTTGAGTCCATCGTTGTCGGGCGTGAAGGCGGTTGGGGCATAAAAAACCGTTCCACTGACCGACACCTCACCGAGGGCCGTACTGCTGCATCCATCTGCGTCGACAACCGTCTGAATAATCTGAAAAACTCCCGCATCCACAAAGGTGTATTGGCCATCATGACCGACAAGACTCCCTCCATCCGTCATGCTGTAGTAACACTGCAAATCGGAATCCGCGAAGGAGGTGATGAACACCTCTCCGTCCAAAATATCGACCACTTGCGGGGAGACCGAGAAACCCGATTCTGGCCCGTTGTAGGTGTAAACAGCTTGAGGCAAATTCGCCTCCACAGTCGTCACGCAATTGGTCGCTGAACTGGCCGTCACGGACACGTCAAACGTACCGAGCTCCATGTAGGCATGCACCGGATCTGATTCATCACTGAGGGATCCATCTCCAAAACTCCACAAGTAATCCAATGGTTGATTTGCACTATTGTTGTGAAAATGGACGATGATGGGCGGACATCCAGATGCCGGGTCCCAAGAAATGTCCAAAGCGGGGACGACTGGAGCGGCTTCGACATAGACCGAATCCAAAAATTGGTTGCCGCAACCGTTTTCTTGCAATGTCAATACCACAGCATACCAACCAGGGGCAATGAATTGAATGCCATCAACCGCTGGGCCGACCACGACCGGCATGGCACTCCCCGGGAAATTCCACTCGAAAGCGGCCGTCGGGGAAGTGGCACCTTGTGCTACGAAATCAAACGAATTCACTTCGAGGCATTGGGAAGCAGGCACCTCATAGAAGGGTGCTGGATCAAACACTTCAAGCTGATAATCTGCGGTGTTCAAAATGCACTCCAATCCGTCAAACGTCATCTCCACCAAATACACACCCGCATTGCCCATAGAGACATCGGCGACTTCTGCCACGGAATTGGTCGACGAGTATCCGCCAGGCCCCGACCACACATAGTTGGCCAGGCTTTCAGCCAATGGGTTGTTTTGGAAGTTTGGAACGAAAAACTCTACGTCATCCCCAAGGCAGCTCGTCCCAGAAAGAGAAACCTCAACGGGCGGGCAAGTCCCCGTTTCTACCACCAATTCTGTGACGCTGCCGATGGGGCATCCATTGTCATCCAGCAAGCTGCTTTGGCCGTTATTCGTGTTGGAATTGCCCGAAATATCTCCATCGCCGAAAATGTACGCCACGCCCTCTAAGGTTCCATTGCATTGCAAAATCAGGCAATCATCGGTCAGGGTTCCTTGAAATTTAAATACGGTGCTATCGGCTCCGGTTGGGTTATTAATGACTGATCCCCCGTTCAATGCGTTGGCCCCTGCGCCTACGCGCATGGTTACCGAGTTCGTCAAAGGATCGTATTCCGCTTGATCATCTCCAGGGCCATCCGTTTTCGGGCCTGAGTTGGGACCATTGAGCATTACAATGGATCCCGGCACGAAATCCACCCGCAAATCCAACGAATCCGCCATGAACGTATTGACCGACAAATCTGACCCGACGTTTTTTCCGACGACCGTGTATTCCAACACGTCGCCAGGGCTGACGATTCCTCCGTTCAGGTCTTCAATGTAAACGGTCGCCTTGAGGTCCGGCTCGAAAACATCGATAACGGACGTCACCGTTTGTACCATGATGGATTCTCCCCCTGTCGAGATTCGGATGGTCCCCGAGCTGCTGTTGTTGCTGAGGAAATCAAAGGATGAATTGTCCGGAATAAACACATTGGCATCGTGGCCTAGCGTGTTGTTGAATGCCGGAATTCGATGGGGTGCAATTACCTCTCCACGTGAATGTGTGCTGTTGAAAAGGTTGTTGACTTCGTGGAGCGCATCCTGGACATCCATGAAAGCTCCCGCCCCATTGAAAGCCATCTGGTCTCCAGATGAATTTCGGTCCCCATCATACGCGATGACACCCAGTTCAAAACTCACTGGACCGTTGAGTGGTGTGACAAAGCCTTCGATAGGCACATCCACTTGATTGTTGCTCGAATTGATATATGCAAAGCCGTCAAATACCGTCAGGTTTCTCATGGATTCCAATGCATCCGCATACACCACCACCAAGGTCCAACCTCCCCAGGTACTATCGTCTTCACGGGAAACCATATTCGCGATTGTGTAGCGGGAATTAACCGGATTGGCCTGAACCAAATCGGTTACATCCTTGAAGCAGAAATACGCATCGAAATACCCTGCATCGAAATCAAAGAGTTCGTCCGCCGTGAGGTCCAAATATGGATCACCTGTCGCCTTGAATTTAAGCTGATTGCGGAGCCCATAATTTGGCGTATTTCCCGTGACCCGACTTGCCCAATACAACCCCGCCCAAAGCACTTCAGCACATGGCCCCAAATCCAAGCTATCCGAAGTGGACATCCAGGTATCCGGATCGGTGTCCCAATCCTCGAATACCATATTGAAGTCATTGTTGTCTCCACCGCTGTTACCCGTGACAGGCATAGATGCTTGCGTGTTGGAGCAATTGTTGCTCGACCCGCATGAAAGGCTCACATTGGCAAGCAAGGCAATCCCCCCTTTTTCCTGGGTTTGAAAACGCACCTCAAAGTCATCCTCCACTTGTGAGAAAAGCCCCAGTGGAATGAATAGAAACAACCCAATAAATATGGGAATAAAACGGCGAGAATACGTCATCAAAAGGGTGTTACACCAATGACAACAAAGGAACCACTCAAAGTGTTGCGTACAGCGCATTATTGACGAATCAATCGGATGGTTTTACTTCCGTTAATCAAAAGAACGTACGTGCCATTCGACCAAGACGAAACATCCAATTCCGTCCGGTTCGACAAACCAAACCAAACGTGGATTTGCTGCCCCAGGCCATTGAATGCCTGAATCATTTCAATGCTGGATCTCGATTCAATCCAAACGGATGACTTCGACGGGTTGGGATAGACCCGAACAGCCGACGAGGCCCATGGTTCTTCGATGCCGATTTGCAACTCATTCAACATCCAACTCGACGCAAAGTGGTTGTCCCGGTCTGCTGAAATCAACTGCAAAGATTCCAGGCCCATCGCGGGAATCGGCCATGGCGCCTCAGATTCATAACGCACGTGATCGATGACCATACCAACCGCATTCATCAGCAGAATGCGCTCACCTTCATTGGCCAACTGCCCCGCGTCCCACTGCAAAATTTGATCCGTCGAATTGTCGAAAAATGTCAAATCACGCACCAGCAAGAGGCTTGCTCCTGCCTCCAACCATGTTCCCGCCGGAATGATCACAGAAACCGCATCAGACAGGCTGTATCCCGACAAGTTCAACGCTTCATCGCCTGTGTTTAGAAGGCGCAACCACTCTTTGTCCGGGTCCTCCAATCCCGCGTATCCAATTTCGGAAATCATAAGATCAACTGGTCCTAAAAACAGATGGCTTTCCGTGCCCCAGTCAGAGTCATCCGATGCGCCTATCGCGGGAGAAGCCTCCAACAAAGTGAAGTCAAAAGTCGTCGGAGACGAAAAATGCGGGTTGGCCCATGAAACGTTGGGGCCCCAGAGCGTATCCGTATCGTAGAAACTATCCGTCACATGGAGGACCGACAAAGAATCAGCAAAGACAGGAGAATCACTTGAATTGGACAACAGAGACCTCATGATCCCTGCTGTTCCTCCGCCAAAACCGGAATTCTTCTCATACGCGCTAACCGCAATCTGATTGCCGTAAAAGGTCATGTGATCCAAGTCAGCTCCGCCCAAATCTTTCAGCGCCACTCCCAAGGCACATTGGCAAATGGTGGTGTTCCGAATGGTAGCGGTCGAGTTTTGACCAATTGAAATCCCTTTGTCCGTGCAATGATGAATCAAGCAACCTTCAATCAACACATCATCACTCTCCTCCCCCAGATCAATCCCATCGCTGTTCAGCCCGAAGAACGAGTGGATTTCGCAATCACGGATTACGCCATTCGTCACTTGGTCGTAATCGATGGCGTCTGTATCGGGTGCATTGTTGCCGATGAAGGTGCAATTTTCAATCAAGGCCGAACCGTATTTCACGTTGACTAAATCGCCTGTGACTTCCGAATGGATGGTGCTGTTGGTCAACGTGATGCTCGAATGCTCCGCATAAATAGGATTGCTGTAGTTGTCGACCAACGTTGCATGATCGATCTGCAAATCACTGAACCACGCAGTGAGAGCCGCGCGATCATGGATGGGATGCTCCCCCTGTGTAGCGTTTTCGATCACGATGTATTTCAATACATTCGACTCGGCAGTTTCACGAAACTTCATGTGCCCCCAAGATGTGAAACCATCTGCTTCATTTGCCTTAAAAACGATGGGAGATTCTTCGGTTCCAATCGCCTGAATGGCACCTTCAATGATCAGGCTAGCATCCTCTGGAAACCAGATTTCCACACCCGGCTCAATGGTCAACGTAGCCTCCAAAGAGACATGGGTTGTACCTATGGCGAGGTAAGGTGAACAGGACAAGGTCAATGTCGTGTCAGCCTCCAAAACCAAGGGAAGTGTGCATGCGCCGGTGGGCTCATAGCGGGCCGCAAAACCGCTGTTGTCCGTCAAAGTCAGCGGCATGGGGTTGACATCCGAAATGATCTCATCCGAAACAACGGAAGCCGACAAGGATAAATCGAAGCTGATGTCGGAACTGGTCGAAGAGATTTGGTGAATCTCCACGGCGATCACATTTTCTCCTTCAACCAATGGGAGCCCCAAGGCAACCGTGTTCAAATCAGACTCGGCATTGCCCCCTACACCATCCGAAGCGAAAGTGTTGAACCCAATCGTCCCTTCCGGCATGTTGCTACGGAACATTTCTTCTCCATTGAAGTAGACAACCGCGCCATCATCGCGGCGCAATTGCGCAATACCCGCCAAAGGAATCGATGTGTCTCCCTCAAAAACGAACGTTTTTCTGAAGTACGTGGTGACGTGCTTGTCATTTGCATTGCTGCCATAGGAAACCGTGGTGACCTCATCCCCGTCGCCATATCCCAATTCCGCATTGCCCGAAGCCCAATTCGAATCGTCATAAGCTGCGTCCCTCCAAGTCGTCTCCAAATCTTCCCCGGTGTCGCTGAATTTCCAGACTGACCCCAAAGCCACCAACTCTTCCTCCACCTGCTCGGACCAACCGATGAATTCTTGCCCTGGATTCGGCACCGCTGTCAACTCGAATGGCATGGCTTTGAAATAAGGCCCGACCCAAGGAGATCCCGGAATGCGAAAGGCATTCAATCGAATATTTCCGGCCCCTTCCGGGAGATTTCCCGTGACGAGGCTTACGGCATCGTCCAATTCGAACGCATCGAACAAATCCTCCACCATAAACGGCGATCGTTCCATCGCAAACGTGCGCAACGTCGCAATTTCATTTTCCCAAAAGCCCACGGAGTTGATGCCGTCGCCATAACTAGACGTTGTTCCTTCCCAGCGATCCACATGGTAGGGAACTTCTCCGACGATGCGGTTCACAAACACGTCAATCTGATCATTCACCCGGTTTGGATGAAATGTCGTGTGAAGATGGTCGGTGAAACGTTGCGCGAAAAAGTCCGCGTAGCCTGGATTTTCCAGCATGTGACGAATCCAAGTCCTCGCATAATCGTAATCGTTGTTTTGAGACAAGGTGAAATTGTCGACATCCTGGTTGGTCGAACCGGTAAATCCACGGTCCAAATCACCTAACAAGAACTTCCACTTTTCCCCATCTTCATTGGATTTCCATAGTAGGACATTGTGTCCCCAGCTGCTATTGCTCGACCATATTTCCGTGATCCAATAATCCGCAAAATCTTGCACATCGACCACCTCGGCGACAGCGTCAAAATTGGCTTGCACACTGAGGTCTTCGCCCATCAAAGCATCCATCACCCAATACGCAGAGTCCCCACCCTCTTCGATCTCTCCATCGTTCGCAATCAAATCGTATGAATTGGCAGTCACGCCATAATTCTCCTCCACGAAACCTTCGTCTATCCGAGAACGGATGTTGTGGATTCCCATGTACTCGCCATTCACAAAGACCATGCACGGCCGAAAGCCTTGGTAGCCCACGTAGGTGTTGGTTTGCGGCAAGGACTGAGACAACCCATCCCGCATCAGTGTATAAGACCAATCGCTGCCCCCAGCCCGAAGAATAAAATCATCGAAATGGGTGCGATCTCGGTCATGGAACAATGGATAATCCAGACTCCCCGATCCATATCCACCGCGGAAGTAGATCCCCAGCATCTTTTGTGGCAGCTCCCAACTGTTTTGCCCGTTGATTTTGACGCCTGCCCTTTCGTTGAATGCGGCTTGGTTGTTTCCGTCGTTTTCGAAAAACTCAACATTCAAGGGTTGTTCCCATTCCGGCTTGAAATCCTGGACGTAAATGCCCGTATCAGCGTCCCAGAAAAAGTCGGGGTTGGTTACCAAGGAAAACACCGGCAATCCCCGTTCTTCCAATGAGGCGTCGAAGAAATACGAATGGGTGACAATGGGGCCTGGAATCTGATTCTCCAGAAAAACACGAGCTCGCACGAAAGTCGTTTCGTTGATGAACAGAGG
>JAPKCA010000195.1 GCA_028823145.1 Flavobacteriales bacterium | reverse complement strand
GAAGAAGCGCCTGCTGCGGAAGTTGCAGAAGAGGCACCTGCTGCCGATGAGGCAGAAGCGGGTGATGCTTCACCTGAAGAGGAAGAAAAGAAAGATTGATCCTTCATTCATTTGAAAGAAAGCGGATGTCCTATGCGGATGTCCGCTTTTTTTATTTGTCAGTTTTTGACATGAATCTAGAATATTGGTCATAAATGTTTGTTCCAAACACATAGGCTCGCCCGCTGTGGCTCCTATCTTTGGGCCATGGTGAAGTTGCGCGACCAAAAAATTCCGGCCCTATTGATTTTGGCGGATGGAACCCGTTTTGAAGGCCATGCTGCAGGTGGTGTGGGAGTCACAACAGGTGAAATTGCTTTCAATACGGGGATGTATGGATACCAAGAAATCTTTACAGACCCGAGTTATCACAAACAAATTCTGGTAATGACTACGGCTCACGTCGGAAATTATGGGGTGCACGATGCGGAGGTTGAGTCGGGGCAGGTGCGAATTGCGGGGTTGGTGACCAAGAATTATTCGACCATAGCGAGCCGTGTCGGATCCAGTAGCACCTTAGAAGATTACATGAAGCGAGATGAAGTTGTTGGTATATGCGACATTGACACGCGTGCATTGGTTCGTCATATCCGGCAATCGGGAGCGATGAATGCAATCATCTGTAGTGACGGGACAGAAGAGGAGGTCTTGGTTAAAATGCTGAAAGATGTTCCTTCAATGGAAGGCATGCAGCTGAGCAGCGAGGTAACTGCCGAGGAAGCTTATGATTTGCGTCCAGCGGAGGGAATCGAGCAAAATCTACGGGTGGCTTTATTGGACTTGGGAGTGAAGCGAAGTATTGCTCAGTGTTTGGCTGACCGTGGCTGTTTGGTTCGGGTTTTCCCAATGCAGACATCGGTGGAAGAGATGTTGGCTTGGTCACCGGATGGGATTATGTTGTCAAATGGTCCAGGCGACCCAGGGGCTATGTTGGAAACGGTCGAGAAGGTGAAGGCATTGGTTGAGTCAGACAAGCCCATTTTCGGCATTTGCTTAGGCCACCAAATCCTAGCTTTGAGTCAAGGACTTCAGACGATCAAGATGTTCAATGGCCACCGAGGGGTCAACCACCCCGTTAAGAATTTGATTTCTGGAAAAGCGGAGATTACTTCTCAAAACCATGGTTTTGTTGTGGATCAGGACTCCTTGGCTAGTGCAGTTGATGTCGAGTTGACCCATGTGCATTTGAATGACGATACTGTGGCGGGCCTTGCTTTGAAAGGGCGTCCTGTTTTCTCGGTTCAATATCACCCAGAAGCTTCTGCGGGTCCGCATGATAGCCGTTACCTATTCGACCAATTTGTCGAAAATATGGAACGAGTTGTTGTGCCCGCTTGATGGCTTAACTTCGTGCCGCCTTGAGCAAAGGCGCATGGGCAATGAACCGGTGCTGTGCGGATTCGCGACCGTTTAACGATTTAGAACATCTTTCATCATGAGTTACATTGAAGAAATCAATGCGCGACAAATCCTAGATTCTAGGGGGAACCCCACCATTGAGGTGGACGTTTTT
>JAPKCA010000093.1 GCA_028823145.1 Flavobacteriales bacterium | reverse complement strand
GAAACAGCTGAAAAGTATTTACGCAAGGGGTCCCAAGTGTTCATTGAAGGCAAAATCCGGACCCGTTCATGGGATGATCAACAAGGACAAAAACGATATACCACTGAAATAGTGGCAGATGTCATGCAGCTACTGGATCGTCCCGGAAGTGGAAACGGTCAAAATGCGGGGGCGTCCGATACCGTGAACACAGCAAAAACAACAACGACTCCAACTACGAACGAGCAACCTCAAACCGAGCTACCTCAAACCGAAGCGGGTTCAACTCCGGTTGCTGGCGATGCATCAGACCTGCCCTTTTGAGACGACACGTTGAACCGAATCCAATCCTTTGATAGGCCTCTCTGCCAACGCACTTCTGTCTGAAGCCTGGTCAATCAACGACAGCATCCCTTTCGTTAGCATTGGATTGCTGTTGCTTTTGAGTGCCATGGTCTCGGGCTCTGAAGTGGCGTTTTTTAGCCTCTCTCCCCAGGACCTTGAAGACCTCGAAGACCGGAGGGACAACGAACAATCCGTCAAGGCGGCACGCGTACTTGAACTGCTTCAAAAACCTGATTCTGAGCGCGCTCCAAGGCACTTGTTGGCTACAATTCTGGTTCTCAACAACCTAACCAACATCATCATCATATTGATTTCCACAGTGGCTGCCGAGCGCTTATTCCCCTCTGCTGGAATGGAAACGTGGCTGAAATGGGTCATTCATGTGGGGGGTATCACTTTCCTCATTGTTCTGTTTGGAGAAGTTATTCCCAAAGTCTATGCCACATCCAACCGCTCAGATTTCGCTCAAGTCATGGCCGGCCCATTGCTCATTGCTAAAAGGATTTTAACTCCTGTCTGGAAACCTCTTGTACGGATTGGCTCATGGGTTGGACGGCGAGTGGAGGTGCCCAGTGCTGATCTTTCCGTTGAGGATCTTGAACACGCACTCCACCTCACCGATGATGATGATCGCTCTGAAGAAGAACAGCGGATTTTAGAAGGCATTGTAGCACTGGGAAGCAAAGACGCAAAACAAGTCATGACCGCCAGGACCGACATGGAATCCGTGTCGGCGGAGGAGACTTGGGAGCAGCTCCGCGCTCAAATCATAGAATCCGGCTATTCCCGAATTCCTGTCCACGGTGGATCACAGGATGAAATCCAAGGGATATTGCACGTCAAGGACTTGCTACCGCATTTGGACGATGCCAATTTGGAATGGCAGTCATTGATCCGGCCCGTTTATTTCGTGCCAGAAAACAAGAAAATCGATGACTTAATGCGTGAATTTCAGGAACGAAAAACACACATCGCCATTGTCGTAGATGAGTATGGAGGGACCAGCGGGGTGATTAGCTTAGAGGACATCATCGAGGAAATTGTAGGTGAAATTTCCGATGAATTCGACGCGGAAGAAATCGCCTATTCTCGTTTGGATGAACGAACGTTTATTATCGAAGCCAAAACATCGTTGATTGATGTGTATCGCATTCTCGAACTAGAAGATGATGGATGGGAAGCCGCTAAGGGGGAAAGTGATACGATTGGCGGTTTCATCACCGAACAAGCTGGTCGGATTATGCGAGCTGGCGAATCTTTTGTTTTTCAAGATGTCGAGCTCAAAATAGATGCGGCAACGCCAAGGAAATTAATCCGAATTAAGATTACTTTGCCCGATTTTCATGATTCCAATGAACACTAATATCCGTTCGAATTGGTTGATCTTCTTGGCGATATGCAGCTTCATGTCAGCCTGCAATTCAGACCCTATCGCAAAACCTCGCGGATATTTCCGAATCGAAATTCCCGCAGTAGAATACACCTCTTATCATCATCCTTGCGGCCCGACTTTTGATATCCCTGTTTATGCAAAAGTGGAGCGAATTCCGACGGACGCGAGAAATGATGACTGTTGGTTCAACTTGGCTTACCCCCTGTTTTCGGCAAAACTGCATTGCACCATGGTCCGTTTTGAAGGAAACCCTGCGTTTTATGCGTTGATCGATGATGTGCACGAGATGGTTTTCAGCCATGAAAGCAAATCCACTGGAATTCAATCTCTTGCATTTGAATTTCCCACATCTCAAGTAAATGGATTGCTCTTCGATCTAGCTGGTCCTGTCGCCACGCCACTTCAATTTTTCGCTACGGACAGCACTCAATATTTTCTCAGGGGTGCCCTTTATTTTCAACACGCTCCGAACCCCGATAGCATTGGGCCAGCTTTGGATCACTTGCGTATGGATATCATTCGAATGATTGAATCCCTTCAATGGACAAAGCCATGAACCACAGATTCCATTGGGTCTTAGACGTTGGGAACTCCCGGACAAAACTGGCCCAATTTGAAAACGGCGAATTGCACCATGTTTGGTGGAACGAAAGTGCCGAAGAGCATGCTAAAAAAGTCATTGCAGGCGATCTGAGTTGGCCGGAAGCCATGCTCATGGCAGCTTCTGGTGCTCTGTCGGATTTCTGGCAACGTTGGCCACTAATGTGGGAAACCCATCATCCAAATCCGGATCGATTAATCCATTTGAAAGCGGGGCAGGATGTTGGCTTTCCCGTCGTTTATGAAACTCCTGAATCCATCGGTCTCGATCGATTGGCCAATGCCGCAGGTGCATTGTCTGTGGACTCTGAGTGCAATTGGCTACTTATTGATGTCGGGACATGTGTCACCATCGATGCCTTGGAAAACGGGAAATGGGTGGGAGGTTCCATCGCGCCGGGAATTGACCTGCGTCTAAGAGCCATGTATGCTGGCACACATGCGTTGCCCTATCCTGAAAACTGGATGACGCGAATGGATAAGGGGGTTCCTCTGCAAATTGGCAACGACACCGAATCTTGTCTGCTCGCGGGAGCGGTCGGAGGTGTTTCATCGGAAATCAATGGGCGAATCGAGGCATTTAAGAAACATTGGCCGGACTTCCGGGTTGCTCTCACAGGAGGAGATGCGACTTTCTTGGAACTCGAGCATACAAGCCTCATTTTTGCCGACCCAAACCTAACTTGGAAAGGGTATCATCAAATTCTTCAGCACGTTGTCCACACCTGAGTTCCCCCAAAACACATTGGACGCCATCCTCAGGCGCATGTTCTCCGTTCCGCTACGGTTTGGAGTAGCCACCTGCATCCTCATGGGGTTGTCTGTTTCTGTGGGATGGTCTCAGAATGCTGAATACTCTCCTTATTCTCGTTTTGGTTTCGGCTTGGTCGGCACCCTGCAAACACCTGTTTCTGCTGGCTTAGGGGGCATGGAATCTGTTATGTTTTCGAATTACCAATTCAACCCGAACAACCCAGCCACGGCATCTGCCCTTGGGCAAACCACATTGCAGGCCTCTGGCACGAGTACATCGCTTAGCATGCGTGAAGGGACCGCGTCGAACGCGACTGCGCTGTATGGCTCCGCCGGACCAATTGGGCTGGCCATTAAGAAGCAAGGAGGGAGCAATACCCTCATTATCGGAGCATCTCCTTTCAGCAATTCAGGTTATGCCATTACACGAACCCAAGAGATCGATGGTATCGGCATGGTTCAGGAGCGTTACGATGGCAGTGGTGGATTGACCAAAGCGCACATTGGTTGGGCCCATACGATTAAAAATAAAGGATATGTTTCGGCGGGACCCAACGACAGTATCCTTATTCAAAAAAGCGTCCTGCATACTGGAATTCAAACACAGTATCTGTTTGGCGAAGTGACGCGTACGGCCATGCTGGATGTTGTGGATGTCACTTTTCTAGACCACAGGGCGAGAGTTGAATCACAACACCGTTCCCTTTCAGCGAATATTGGGGTTATCTATGACCATTTGCTTTATGCGAAATACCAAGGGAATCAATCATTTGAAAAAAGTGCCTCAATGAGATTCGGGTTACTCTACACCCCTCAATCCAATTTGACAAGTGAGTTCTTGAGCATTGATGAAACCACTCAAAATCTGGGAGGGATTGATATTCCGCTAGACACCGCTTTTTTCGACAGCTCTGACAAATTCCTAGCGCGCATGCCCGCTTCTTGGACTACTGGCATGTCGCTTATGTTCAATCATGCCAATGGGCGGCGGTTGGCCTTTGGCGTGGAATACGGAGAAACCCAATGGGGAACAGCATCGAAGTCATTCGATTCGCACTTGCAAGTCGATGACATGAAATGGGTTCGCTCTTCTGCATCGCGTGCTAGTTTAGAATGGACTCCTGGAAATGCCGATCGCCACCATCCCACTTGGGGAAAGGGCACCTATCGTTTAGGAATATCTCGGGTCATTCAGCCCTATGAAATTTCAGGCTCTCCGATTGTAGCAAACACGGTGTCGGGTGGATTTAGCATTCCCTTGGTGGGGAGCCGTTCATTGAGCCGTTTGCACTTCGGCATGGAAATTGGGGAACGGAGTGCTGGAGACGGCAGCCTGGAAGAGACCTATGCACGAATGCATGTTGGCTTCTCCTTGATGCCTTTCTTCAAAAACAATTGGTTGAAAGAACGTTTATATGATTGATCAGCAAAAAATGAAAACGATGAATAAGCAAATCACATGGATTCTAGCACTCTTGCTAGCTGCGCCATTCATTTCATTGGGCCAAGACAAGTATGGTGAAACGGCGGAACAGCAGCTCTTGTGCAAGGAATCGCTGAGTGTATACTCGAGTTACAAGAAACAAGGAAACCTCGATGAGGCCTATATCCAGTGGCTCAAGGCGTGCAACGTTTGCCCTCCAACAGCCCGTGAAGGCCTGTATTCTGATGGCGTACGATTTTTGAAAAACGAACTGAAGAAGGCGTCAACCGCTGGCAACGAAGAACGTGCTACAACATTGCATGATAGCATTTTCCTTTTGTACGATCAACGCATGGAGCTTTTTCCTTCTACGACTAAAAAGCCAAACAACCGGTGTGTCATTTTAGGTTATAAGGCTGCTGACTATTCCCGTTTAAACAAAGACGATCCCGCCACAGCCAATGCGATGTTTAAAGAGAGTGTCGACTGTTTGCGGGAGAAATCTTCTGCTGCGATTTTAAGTAAATACTATGTCACCTCTTTCTACACCATGAAAGGGCTCGAAGATGGTGCTGCCAAAGAAAAGCTTGGTGAAATGCTCACCGAATATTTGGTCCTGACGGACTATATCGAGTTTGGCCTTGCGGCAGCAAAAGCGGAAGAGAACGCCAAAGGTCAAGAGGGATATGAAAAGGCCAAAGGAAACATCGATGAAGTTTTCATCGCTATCGCCCAATGCGAGGACATGGTCCCAGTGCTTACTGCCAAAATTGATAGCGATTCTACCAACATAGATTTGAAGAAAAAGGTTCTGCGCTTGCTCAACAAAAAAGAATGCTCGGACAATGACCTGTTCCTTCCTGTCGCCATTGCTGTACATGAGATTGAGCCCAGCCATCCATCCGCGTATGCGATTGGATACAGTCAAGCCAAAAACGACAACTTCAACGAAGCTTTTTCGTACATGGAGCAAGCCGTTGAGCTTTGCGGCGACTGTGCTGAAAAAGAAGCTTACTTATTGAAAGCCGGTCAAATAGCATCCTATTTGAAGAAAACAACTGCGGCTAGGAATTTTGCTCAGCAGGTTCTGGATATGAATAGCCGAAGCGCCGAAGCATACATGCTCATTGGTGATGCAATCGCTGGAGCAGCTTCATATTGCGATGACAAGGCCTTGGGAATGCGATTGGCGTACTTGCGCGCTGCAGATTATTACGGGCAAGCCAAAACAATGGCAGAAGGTGATGTTGCTATATCGGCTTCCAAGAAGCTCAACAGCAGCAAGAAACAATTCCCGAGTGTCGAAGAGGTTTTCACCGTAGGCAAAAGTGCTGGAGCATCCATTCAAATTCCGGCCATTCCGGGTTGCCCTTGCTCAGGCGAAACCACGACCATCCGTGTACGCTAAAAAGCGTCTCATTGAATTGGGCAAAAGGCTCAGCATCATCCTGATGTTGGGGCTTTGTGCTTGTTCCAACACTGAGGCTGAATTATCGATTGTGGCGGCGGCCGACAACCCACCTGTTCAGCGGGTTGAAAACGGCAGATTCCAATACACGGAAAAAGGAAAAACCCAGCATGTCTTGAAAGCCGGTATTTTGAATCGAATCGAAGGAGGATCGGCAGAACGGCCGGAAGATTTGGTTACAGTTGAGGAAGGGTTTGAGCTTTTTATCGGGGGGGATGAACTGCAATGGGAAGCACACATGCAAGCTCAGAATGGTTGGCTCGACGAAAAGAACTTGCGTTTAGTGGCCGAGAATCAAGTCATGCTTAGGAACAATGTGGGCGATCTTTTGGAAACCGAATACCTGGTTTGGGCTGAAGATTCTGACCGAGTTTGGACCAATCGTCCCGTTACCATCTCCAACGATCAAGGAGTGATATACGGGAAGGGCCTTGAATCCGATGGTCGTTTTGAAAATTACCGCATTCTCCAACCTTCAGGCGAAATTGAACTAGAAGGCGTGGGCGAAGCTTCAAATTGAATGAATCCCGTAACTTGACCCCATGGACCTTCAACGCATGATCCGCGTGAACAAAGCCGCTGAGAAATTTTGGCTGATTGTGATTTTCGCAACCATTGCAGCTACGATTTACTACATCCAACGCGATGGTTGGGATGGGCAAAAACAAACCATCGTTCTGCCATTCATCGCCATTGCATGGTATAGTTTTCGGCGCTTTTTCAGAAAAAAAATGGAGCGTGAAGCGAATGCCCCGAAACCGTGATTATGCAACATTTAGCAGCTATTTCCCGTAGGTATGATGTAACCCATTTTCATGGATCCTGACCCCTCAAGTTCACTCATCATCATAGGCCTCTCCATTCTGGCTTCAGCCTTTTTCTCTGGAATGGAAATCGCCTTTGTTTCAGCCAATCGATTGCAGATTGAGCTTGATTCCAAGCAGAGTTGGCGCGGACGCCTTTTGGCACACCTATCTAATAAGCCCCAGCTTTTCATTGCCACCTTGCTAGTAGGCAACAATTTGGCGCTTGTGTTTTGCGGCTTGGAGTCTGGCGCTCTCATCAGCGAATGGGTTTTTCATGTCGCCGATTGGACCCAAGCAACCCACCCCATTCTTGTGCTCTCCACTCAAACAGCCATCACCACTTTGGTGATACTGGTGCTTGCCGAGTTCATTCCCAAGGCCTTGTTTCATGCAGACCCCAATTTCTGGTTAAAATTATTTGCCTTTCCCATTGGCATCATCCATTACCTCTTAATCATTCCCGGGTTCATTGTCGTGTCCCTTAGCCATGGATCTCTGAGATTATTAGGGAAACATAAAGGATCGAGTGAAATCGAAGAGCAGCTAGGCGCGACTGATTTGGACCATTTCATTCGGAAGATCAGCGACCGTATGGAGCCTGAGCAAGAGCTCGAACATGAATTGCAAATCATGCAGAATGCGTTGGAATTCAACAAGGTCTTAGCCCGAGATTGCCTCGTCCCTCGAAATGAGGTCGTTGCCGTCGATTTAGAAACACCCTTGGAGGAGGTTCGGGACTTATTTGTTTCAACTGGCCTTTCCAAAGTGGTTGTTTACAAAGGAGATATTGACCAAACCATTGGAT
>JAPKCA010000092.1 GCA_028823145.1 Flavobacteriales bacterium | reverse complement strand
GGGAGCGTTTTCCGACACCTTGACGAGACCAACAAGTCGCAAGTCAAATGGAGTTTTGAGCTTTGCCAATGACGTCCTTGTGCCCGTGCGGAGGTCAAGTCGAATGTGGTTACTTATGGACTTGGGAACCTCCTTTGTATTTGGACAATCCAAGCAGTTCGTCGCCCATGGTGATGGATTTTGACGGAGCCCCTACAGAATACACCTTGTTGGTTGAGCCTGTTGGTATGCCAAATTGCGGGACTGAAGACGTAGTCATGGTTCTTCCTGGCTTTGATTACACGGTAAGTTCCACGGATCCTACCTGTTTGGTTACGGATGGTTTTGTTTCTGTCACCATCAATGAACTTCCTGGAGACGGCCCATGGACCTTGGTCCTTTCAGAAAACGGAACGTTGGTTGAAATGATCAACTCCAACGGAGGGCTTGATGTTTTTGACGATTTGGATGAAGGAACATATGACGTGGAATTAAGCGATGCAGGCGGGTGCTTGTATGCGATGGAAATCATCATGAATGCTCCAATTCCGATGGATTTCGATTTGACTTTGAATCCGACCATCTGCATCAATGGAGCAGCCAATTTGGGGGTCTCTAGCGAGATGGATCCTGGGAATTCCTGGGTGTATTTGTGGGACAATGGATTGGGAACAGGGGATTCTCAGGTGGTCACTCCGGTGTCTGATACCGACTATGAAGTATTTGCAACTGCCCCGAATGGGTGTACGTCCGTTCCACAAACGGTGACGGTTCAAGTGTATGATTCACTTTCGGTTATGTTGGACGCGCCAAATTTGATTTGTGGTGGAACGTTTGCGGAATTAGAGGCGGTGGACTTTGCAGGTGGCAGTGGAGCGGGTTACAATTTCAATTGGACGTGGCAGAGCATCCCTGTGGGATCGAATGACTCTGAAATAGTCGATTACCCTTCGGCCACAGGAAGCTATTGTTTGACGTTGACGGATAACTGTGAAACGCCTGCGGTAACCGAATGCCAGGAAGTGGTCATTGAGACTCCGATACCTGCTGCATTTACTTCAGATACGACGCGGGCATGCATTCCAGGGATTTTTCAGTTTGAAAGCTTGGTGGATCCGGATTTGATTTCCCAAACGGAATGGTTCTTTGGGGATGGGCAATTGAGTTATTTAGCAGATCCAGTCCATGAATATCCGACTCCAGGGGGCTATGACGTGACGTTCAATATCACATCACTCATTGGCTGCGAGTACACGAATTTCCAACCGGGCTACTTGCAGGTATATGCTCGGCCCTATGTCGGTTATACCGCATCACCGCAACCCACAAGAGCTCCTGACACTCAGATAGAATTTGAATCAGTCAACAGCGCCAATGTGGTCGATTGGTATTGGATGTTTGATGGCATTCAAAACCTGGGCACATCCAATGTATCTGATCCGACTTTTGTCTTCCCCATTGATGTCGGTGGCACGTATCCGGTGACCTTGGTGGTTACTGATGAAAATGGTTGCAGCAGTCAGGTCACGCGAATCATTGACATCATGGATATTTTCGCGCTCTATATCCCCACGTCGTTTACACCCAACAATGATGGGGTGAATGATGCCTTCTTTGTGGAAGGATCGGATATCGACCCAGATCGATTCACGATGCAGATTCTCAATCGTTGGGGTAACATGGTTTTTGAAACCCATGATTTACACGAACCTTGGTATGGTCCGGCTGAAGGCGGTTCAGATCACTACGCTCAAGATGGTGTGTACTTCTATCGGGTAGTGGTCTACAACAAGAGTTCGACTGCAGAACGAAAGGAATTGAGAGGCACGGTGTTGGTCATCCGATAAGCGACCGGTCATAAAAAAAGCCTCGGATTTCTCCGAGGCTTTTTTTGTTTCAACCTATTTGATTACTCAGGAGTTCTTAGCAATTCATCCATGGTGCCCGTGGCTACGCTGTGATAATTGGGTCGAGCCTTAGCGTAAATCGCATCGGCGAGTGGTTTTTGATCGGTCTCTACCAAACCACGGTAAAGGGGAGTCAAGAACTTTCGACGTCCTATGTTCACGAGGAAGGATTCCAATCGTTCATACGCAGGGGTGTATGTGCTCCGAACGGCCTGCTCGAGCCAAGCAAATAAGACTTCGTTATTTCCGGTGGAGGTCATTTGCCATGTAGCATCCAATTCCGCCATGCGATCTGCACTGGTTGCATCGTTGATGTTGGACAAGAAACGATACCGCTCTTGGTACACCCAATCATTCCATGGTAGGTCAGCCGTGGCAATGGTTCCAGATTCCCATCCACTCAAAGTGGCATCAACGCGCTCAATGCGGGCTGAACGTACCTCAGGACAGTTTGCAGGAAGTCCAGCGCCGTAGATCCAAGCGTCAAGATTGACGGCCTCGAGCTGTGCTTTGTCTTGAAGGAGATTGGCTTTGAGGTAAACGATGAAACGTTCGGTGTCCATCACTGAAAACGCATTGGTCTCAAAGTAAGTCTTGAGAAAGGCATCAAATTTGTCGCGTCCAACCGTTTGCTCCAACAACCTCAAGAAAAAACAGCCTTTATCGTATGCGATCGCCGTCATCCCATCATCCGGGTTGCGATTTTGCAAATGCAGCTTGAGATGGGTGTCGTCGGGATTGGTGTCCATGATTTCGTCAACTTCATCCACCAATCCTTGATAGCTAAGTGTTGCGAGCATTTCAGAGATTTCAGATCCGTATACCGCCTCCATGATGCGCTGCTCGAAATACACCGTGAATCCTTCGTTGAGCCAAAAATCATCCCAGGTGGAATTGGTCACCAAATTGCCGCTCCAGCTGTGCGCTAATTCGTGCGCTACCAGAGCAACCAAACTGCGGTCACCCGCAATGATGGTTGGCGTGGCAAAGGTCAATCGCGGGTTTTCCATTCCGCCGAAAGGGAAGGCGGGGGGAAGCACCAAGAGATCATACCGTTCCCAAGCATATGGACCGTATAGAGATTCAGCAGCAACCAACAATTGTTCCATCTCGCCAAATTCGTATTCCGCAGCATCAATAAGCTCAGGGACTGCGTAGACTCCTGTATGAGCTCCAACGCTTCTGAATTCCACATTTCCCACCGCGAGTGCAAGCAGATAGGAAGGGATCGGCTGATCCATCTTAAAGCTGTACCGGGAGTCAGGTGATTGTTCTGTCGGATTGGTGGCACTCATGAGAGCCATGGTGCCTTTCGGTACCTCTACTTCAGCAGAGTAAGTAAACCGAACCCCTGGTGAATCTTGGCAAGGAATCCAGGTGCGTGCTAGGATCGCCTGGCTCTGAGTAAACAAGAAGGGTTGTTCACCCTCAACCCACAACAAGGCACCGGCGTCGGGTGAGCTGGAATAAGAGATGCTGACCTGTTTGCTGTCTTTCGTTACAGGAATACTCAAAGGTTGACCAATGAAAGGCTGGTCTGGTCCGACTTCCCATGGCGTTTCCTGCCCATCAACGCGCACTTCAGAAATATCTAAGTCAACCGCATCAAACAAGATGCGCTTCGCATCTGATGCGGTTCGGATATCATATGTAGCAGTTGCTGCAATGATTCGGGTGTCGAAATCAACAACGGCATCCCAATGCAAATGGGTGACTACGGCTTCATCGGGTTTGCTGTAACTGTGGTGGTCTGTGGCTCTCTTCATGTCGAGGATGGCTTGGCTGCGATGTGCGGATTGATTTTCGGACGCACAGCCTGCTAAAAGCATCGTCGCTCCGAATCCAAGAATAATAACAATGTTCCAGATTTTCATACTAGTTTTTTATTGAGCCGATCGGAGGCTTGTTCAAGGAGACGACTAAATACCACGATGACCAAACCGCCAAATGCCGTCTTGACCAACAATCCAGGAATCAGTCGGCTCAAGGTTTCGATAACGGTTTCACTGATTGGAACAATGGATCGTTGCCATAAAAGCCCCAGGGCAAGGATTAACAGTTGACCTGCTAAAATGGTTAAAGTGCCGGTGATCACACGGTTCTTCTGGATCCGTTCTGCGGCCCAACCGCACAACAGAGCAGTCATTGGAAAGGCAAGGAGGAATCCACCGGTTGAACCGATAAATCTGTCCCAACCGGAAGTGCCATATGCGAAGACGGGCAAGCCCATTGCACCGGCAATGAGGTAAATCAACACAGCGACAGTCCCCAGTTTCCAGCCGACGAGTATGGGAATCAAAACCACAAGCAATGACTGCAATGTGATGGGAATACCTTCTTCAGTCGTCCATTTTAGTGGGGACAATACCATGAGGCATGCCAATGAAAGAATGAGAACCAACCAAGCAATCCATGCCTCCTTGGAACGTGAAATCAGTTGCTCATACATGGGCTATTTGCGGTTAAATTCCTGCAATAAATTCCCTTCAAAGCTCGCTGTATTGTTCGATCGGTCAACATCTGCAGCCAAGCGATTGGGGTCAAGAACGACGCTCTCGATGGGCCCGACAGATGGAAAAACAAGCGTGTACCGAGGATTCGTCCAGGCCCAATCATCAAGCAATGTTTCATCTTCCTGCAAGTCACGGTGTCCGCGCATCATGACCAATGGGATATGGTAATGGGCTTGATCGCCATTTATGTAGGTGATCGTTAAATCTTGAGGCATGGGCATGTTGCCGATGCGTGCCAATTCAATCACGGTGCTATCCGGTCCAAGGGCAACATGTTCAATGGCGTAGTCAATCGTATGCGTTGTGTTGATGAAATACTGGAAATACCAATCAAGTTCGAATCCACACTCAGTTTCCATGACCCGTTTTAGATCATTGGGTCCCGGGTGCTTAAAGGCCCATTGGGCAAAATAACTTTTAAGTCCCTTGTCCCGCGAATCCTTGCCCATAACGGCTGCGAGTTGCGCCATCAGTACTTGGCCTTTTGAATAAGCGCCTACGCCATAAGCCCGATTGGTTTGGTAATGATCAGCATGCGTAATCAATGCTTCTTCCTTTCCACTCAAGGCTTGGCTGATGTAGCTGCTGTACGATGAGCGGTGTGGATCCTTTCCTGACATGGCTTCTGCGAAGAGGTGATTCATGCAAAGCGATGTGACATAGCTCGCCATTCCTTCATCCATGTATTCATACAGGCTTTCATTCGTAGCGAGAAGGGCTTGGAACCAAGAATGAGCCATTTCGTGAATGGTCACCCCAATGAGGCTGCGATTGCTCCGTTCTCCAGTAATCAACGTGGCCATCGGGTATTCCATGCCGCCATCACCCCCTTGAATAATCGTGTATTGTGGGTAAGGGTATGGGCCTACCAAATCACTTAGAAAAGCCATGGCTTTTGCGGCATATTCAGGCAATGCATCCCAGGCTTCGTCATAATCCTCATTTGGTTGGTGAAGGAAGTGAATCGTCACATCGCCTGCTAGGGTGGAGGTGTGCACATACTCTTGGTCGGCTGCCCATGCAAAATCGATGACGTTTTCTGCGGTGAAATGCCATTTGCCAGAATCTCGAGCGTCTTCTATGCTACCAGCCAACACTCCCGTTCCACCAATCAGGTAACCGGATGGGCAAGAGATATTCACCTCGTAATCACTCCATATGCCATGGAATTCCCGTCCGATGTAGGGGTCTGTATGCCAGCCATCGTGATCAAACTCACACAATTTGGGGTACCACTGCGTCATGGAGTATTCCACTCCCTCATCATTCATCCAACCCCCACGACGAATGATACGCGGCACTTGAGCTTTCCATTCCATGGAGAAAGTGGCTTTCTTACCGGCTCGGATGGGCGCATTCAATGCCACATCTAAGATGGTTCCGTCATGCTCATAGCTAACCGGCTTTCCATTGACGAGCAAAGACTCCACTTGGATCCAACCCCATTCTTCTTCAGGTAGGTTGCCGATGCGATCGCCGACGCGGGAGTCAGGGTCCTCAATCGTTCTAGATCTTATATCCATCATGCTTCCAGGTTGGAACGCATTGTAAAACAAGTGGAAAAAGGCTCGATTGAGATTTTCCGAACTGTTGTTTTGCAAGACCACTTCCATGCGGCCGTGGTACTGGTGCAGAGCAGTGTCCAATGTGATGTCCATGGAATATTCTGCACGTTGCTGATATCCAGGGTATTGAGCATTAACAGAGCCGTGTAAGAACGCTGCAAGGAAAATCCACAAAGCCATTTCTTTGGACAATATGGATGAAAACATGAATCTAAACATGAGGCGAAATTACGACCCGGAGCACCATGCGCTGCAAGGCATTTTAGGTTTGCTTAATGCGGGGTGCGTTCGCATTCTTCCTGGGGGTCGATGCGATAGATCATCACCCGTTCCACGGAGTTGATGGGGTTTATATAAGCGAGGAAACGATCGAACTTTCCAGGTGCGATTTGGGTGACATATGCCATCGATGAATAATTGCGTCGGTATTGTTCAACCGCCTCACCCAAGTGTTGGTCACCATAAAAAAGCAGGTAATTGGGAAAGGCTCGGGTGGAGCTATTGCACATCATTTGCCGATGCCTTGCGACATCTGTGGATAAATCACTCGTCCAATATTTCTCCCAAGATCCACTGTAAAACTGTGGTGGCATGGCATACCGGTCCACTTTAACGGCTAGAAAATTCGATAAATCTCCTTGCTCGTAGAGGGTTGTCATGGCCATCACCCGCGATTCTTTCGAGAATACGCATGTCAATCCGATTCCCAAAATCAAATTCAGTGTGATGAATACTCCCAAGATGTTTCGATCTAAGCGGATTCGTTTTATCCAATAGGAGGAGGTGGCTTTGAATTCCATCCATCCGATGGTACCTGCGATGATGATGAAAGGAACCGTTGGTATGATAAATCGCTCTTGCTTGTTTGGGAAAAAGCAATGAAAAATGAGGAATGCTAAAGCGGGAATCACCAACAGGGCGTGCTGTTTGGTGACTTTGAGAAATCCAAAAGCCCAGGCAAAGGATAGGGGAGGGATGAGCAAACCAAGCAAGGTCCAGAGGTATTGATGCCAAGGACCTTGAGGGTATTCTGAAGCGTGCTCTGCGTTGTAGTTGAAGTAGGTCAGGAGTTGGGTAAAGGGCTCGCCCCAAATGAAAACATCTTGGATTTGCCCCAACGAGAAAAAGAACAACGCAGAGATGGCCAGGGCCACGATGCTTTTGATTTTGGTTCTCCAGAGCCCCATGAATGGATCAATGGCGATGGCCGCCGCCATTCCGACTCCGAACACACCGCATTGAAATCGAAGCGCTGTTGCGAGCCCTAATCCAACGCCAGCAAGCAGCCAGGTCCTCATGGTTCGCTCTTCAGCCTTTTTTCGGATGATCACATAGGTGGACCACATGAGAGGAGGGATGCAGACCATTTCCACCAATTGCCGCACACTCAGGTTGGGCAGTAATGCGAGGCCAGCAAGCGCTAAACCTACCCAAATGGCGGTTTTTCGATTGGAAACAGAGATCGTGATCCGGTAACCAAACCAAACGATGAGTAAGCTGTAAAGCGCATGCAAAAGGCGCAATAGGACCATCTGAGTGCTGGGGTTGGTGATAGACACCGCGTTCATGCCCCGGAATATTTGAGATACAATCCCAGCATACGCATAGTTGGCGGCATGTGGCACGGGATTTTCAATACCCATTTCTCGTTGAGAATTGGGCAGCCAATTGTCATAATCTTCTCCAACGGCCCATGAAGCTCCCGTTTCGATCACAAAGAAGTGATCATCATTCATCAAATAACCAG
>JAPKCA010000194.1 GCA_028823145.1 Flavobacteriales bacterium | reverse complement strand
CGTGGACGCAAATATTGCGATATATCGGGGCAATGAGATAGGAGAGTTGCTTTTGGTCGCAAGGAACGAGAACTACACAGTTGAAAAGAGGGACAAGGGGATTTATTTCGATGCTCTTGCTGGGAAAACCTACAAAATTTGCATTTCCAGTTCGACAGAGATGGATCTTGGTTATGTCCGACTCAGGATTGCCCCCGGAGGAAAGCCCGATATTAACAATCCATTCCATAGTGGTATACAGCCTTTTAACGGTTTCATCACGAAAACAAACAAGGTCGAGATCAAGGGGTTTGCCCACGATCCTCAGCCCAATGCATCAGGAGTTAAGGAGGTGCGTGCGCGTGTCAATGACGGTATTTATTCCGTTGTCGTGGGTACACAGGAGTGGTTCACACCGGTTGCCCTTAATGAAGGGGAAAACATTATTGAATTTGTTGCCATTGATTACAGCGACAACGTTTCCGAGTCTGTTCGATTACAGTATGATTATTTTCCACCCGATTTGACGAACGACCATTTTGTCAATGCTGTCGAACTGAACCTTGATGTAGTCCTGCTGCAGGCGGGTCAATCTCGGATTCATCTAACCCGAGGAATCGAAAATTTGGATGATGTGGTCGTCAAGCGTGATGGAGTGCCCATGCAGCCCGGTCAGTACAGTCTCGATCCGGAAGATGCCGGGACTCTTGAACTCGTTGATCCGGTTCAACAGGAGGCCCATATTGAGGTTTTTAGCCCGTACTGGACCACTGCGACGGTTAGCACTTTAAAGGCAACGAAAGAACATCGGGAGCCAGACCATGCTGGGAATGAAGGAGGGTCGTCGGTTTGGTATCGTTTTGAAGCCCCGTATGATGGGGTCCTTACTGTCGACATTCTTGAGTCTGGGTTTGATACGTTGATGGGAATGTACATGGGTTCTAGCGTCGGGAGTTTGGTTAAGGTAAGCAGCAATGATGATGGGTTTGGGGAAGATGAATTGGAGTTTGATCCTGGGATAAGCCAGTTGACCCAGGCTTTGGAGCAGGGAATGAGCATTTATATTGCTGTTGATGGTTATGGTGGAGAAACCGGAAACGTGGCGATTCGGAGTTTCTTCAAGATGAATTCAGTTCATCGGCTGATGTTGGCAGTTAACGGGACAGGCGCCGTGGTTTCGCCTTATCAACCCTTCAAAGATGAATCGGTCCGATATTCTCTTCATCAGCAAAATGAAACGGTCTTGGTTGAGGCGGTCCCGGCTGATGGAGGACAGTTTTTCGGTTGGTCTGGTGATGTAAATGTTACCGATAAAAAATTCAACCTGACGATTTCGGGTGAATACAATATCCAGGCGAATTTCGTTCAGAACAGAGGTGTGTACGGTTTTGAGGACTGGAAGGGACAGGATTTTCGGTGGAACACAGGGGGGGGCGCGCCTTGGGCTCCTGATGGGCAAAACCCGTATCAAGGCAGTTACTCAATACGAACAGGACGCATTAGTGACATGCAGGAGTCTTTCCTCTCATTTAGAGGGAATTTTAATGACGGAGAAGTCAGTTTTGCGCTGAAGCTCTCATCTGAAAACGATTGGGATAAATTGATTTTTTCCATAGACGACCAGGTTATGGGAGTT
>JAPKCA010000091.1 GCA_028823145.1 Flavobacteriales bacterium | reverse complement strand
ACGGTCCATTGCAATGCACTAATCAGTGTTTGGTTCAATCCCATCATCTTCACTTCCTCCAAGGTCGGCGGCTCAACCTTGATCACCATTCCCGTTTGAAACACTTGCCGTCGGTCATACACAATTCGAGCACCGGATTCACTGTAGTCCGCATCAGCATAATGCGCTTGCAATCCCGCTCCAGTCTCTACTAGCACTTGATGTCCACGAGCAACGAGCAAGGCGACCGCCTCAGGAACCAATGCCACCCGCTTTTCCTGCAAGCTCTCTTCCTTTGGAATGCCAATAACCAATTCACTTGCACGGGTCGAAATTTGGAGCATTTCTTCCTGGGGAAGCAATGCAGCTTCGCGCGCAAGGGATTGTATTCCTTTTTTGTGATCGCTCATCTCTGCGGTTGAAATTAATACATCCGTGGTTCCAAATTCACGACTTCCCAGAGAATTGCCCTTCGTGATGCGTCTTCGGCCATCGATTCCACCTCCAAATCCAATAAAAGTGCATCAGCAGGCATCAAGCCTGGCGCCCGTTCAGGCCATTCGACCACATTAAAGGCCAGGCTTGAAAAATATTCAGAAAGCCCCATATCCCACGCCTCTTCTACATTCTTCAAGCGATACAAGTCATGATGAAAAATCCGCCAATCCTGGACACGGTACTCATGCACCAAACCAAAGGTCGGACTAGCGGCTTCATCGAGCACGTTCCAGTGTGCACATAGGGCTTTCATCAATGTCGTTTTTCCTGACCCCATAGCACCTTGAAGCGCCATAACCCCGGTATAACCATGACTTCCATGCATAACGAGCTTATTGCGCAGGGCTGCATCCAATTCAGCTGCAATACCAGGAAGGTTTTCCAAAGTAAACCAACCGGAGTCCCACAACTTATTGAGGTCGTCTTGTGCCATCGATTGGGTCAAATAGGGTCCAATTCCACCCAGGGAATGATGACCTCTTCCAATGAAATACCCCCATGCTGAAATGTGTCCCGGTAGTACTGCACGAAATGGTGGTAGTTGTTGGGGTAAACGAGGTAGTCATTCTCTCGCGCAAATATATAAGCGCTACTCACTTGTGGGCGCGGAAGACCTAGCGCAAGTGGGTCTTTTACTTCGAACACGTCCTGGCTTTTGTAACCCAAATTACGCCCCACTTTATACCGCAGATTCGAATTGGTCTTTCGATCGCCTTTTACTTGAATTGGACTGCCAACCCTCACCGTTCCATGATCCGTGGTGATGATGACCCGAGCCCCCGAGTCAGCCATTTGGTCCAGCAACCCTTTCAATGCGCTGTGTTCAAACCACGACAATGTCAACGAGCGATATGCAGCATCATCCCCAGCCAGTTCCTTCAGAACTTCCATTTCAGTTCGGGCATGCGACAGCATATCTACAAAATTGTATACCACCGCAGTGATATCATTTTGTTTAGTCTGGTGAAACTGTTCTACCAACTTTCTTCCGGCCGCCAAATTCGTCACTTTGTGGTACCCCGATTTACCCTTGAAATCCAACCGCTTGAGCAGCTGCTCAAACAAGGCGGCTTCATGCTTGTTTTTGCTGCCTTCTTCGTCCTCATCCACCCAGTATTGGGGAAAGACCCGCGATATTTCAGCAGGGGTCATCCCAGCAAAAAGTGCATTCCGTGCGTATTGGGTAGCCGTGGGAAGCATTGAGAAATAAGGCTCGCTTCGCGCCACGCGAAAACGGTTCAGCAACAAGGGTTCAATCATCCTCCATTGATCCATCCTCAAATTATCAATCACCACCAAATAAACCGGACGTTTAGAGGCATTCTCCAACAGATTTCGAGGCAGACGTTCGGGTAAAAGTCGGTGGGACAACGTGGGATAATCCTCACCGGGCCCAGCCATCCATTCTGGATATGATTCCTGATAAAACTTTGAAAATTGGCGGTCCGCATCTTTGAACTGCATTTCCAAAACATCCCTCATTCCGTCGTCATCTGATCGCTCTAATTCCAACTTCCAATGCACGAGTCGTTGGTATATTCCCATCCAATCCGATGCGTCCAATCGACCCATCATTTGCATTGTGAGCTCACGAAATTCGCGTTGATAATCGGTCATGGCCTTTTCGCTGACCAAACGCTTCTCGTCCAGATTCTTTTTAATGGCCAAGAGGATCTGATTCGGATTGACCGGTTTGATCAAATAATCGCTGATTTTAGAGCCAATGGCCTCTTCCATGATATGCTCCTCCTCGCTTTTTGTGATCATGATGACAGGAAGGTGAGGACGCTGATCTTTTATCCGCTGGAGTGTCTCCAAACCATTGATACCAGGCATCTGTTCGTCCAAAAAGACGAGGTCATAAATCTCACCAGCCAGCAAATCCAAAGCTTCCACTCCGCTATTCACAGCCGTTACATGGAAGCCCTTGCCTTCCAGGAAAAGGATATGAGGCCGAAGCAAATCAATTTCATCATCCGCCCATAAAATCCGTGGAGTTCGCTGCATCTAAAGTAAGTGTATGGTCAAAGGTACATCTGAGGTCGTCGCAACAAGTTATCTTGCGGTACTTCTCAAAACGACCTAAAGGTTGAATTCTTATTTGGTCCCCTGATGACGAATCACAACAAACACAAAATCCTCAATGATCCCGTTTATGGGTTCATTACGATTCGACATGCCTTGGCTTTTGATTTGTTGGACCATCCGTTCATGCAACGTTTGCGAAGAATTTCGCAGCTCGGGCTGTCACATCTTGTATACCCGGGCGCAGTGCACAACCGCTTTCACCACGCCATCGGCTCAATGCATTTGATGCAAGAGGCCATTGTGGTTTTGCAAAGCAAGGGCGTCGAAATCACTGAACAGGAAGCTGAAGGAGCCTGCGCGGCCATCTTGTTACACGATGTTGGCCACGGCCCATTCAGCCATGCTTTGGAGCATAGCATCGTTACCGGTGTGTCCCATGAAGACATCTCCGTTTTGATTATGAACCGCTTGAACGATGAATTGCACGGGGCATTGGATACAGCCATTGCCATCTTCAATGACCATCACCCCAAGAGGTTTTTGCATCAACTGATTTCTTCCCAGCTGGATATGGATCGGTTGGACTACCTAGCGCGCGACAGCTTTTACTCCGGTGTGGCCGAAGGGAAGGTCGGTAGCGAACGCATCATCAAAATGCTCGCCGTAGATGGCGATCAACTCGTGGTGGAGGAGAAAGGGATTTACTCCATCGAAAAATTTGTCATGGCACGGCGTCTTATGTATTGGCAAGTGTACTTGCATCGGACCGTTTTGTGCGCTGAGTTTATGTTGATGTCCGCTCTTAAACGTGCCAAAGAACTGGCTACATCAGGAGCACACATATTCACCACGCCAGCCCTCGATATTTTTCTGCATGAATCCCTCGACAAGGCGCGCTTCATAGCCGACCCCGGGATTTTAGATCGTTTTTGCGAGCTGGATGACAGCGATATATTGTCCGCGCTTAAGGCATGGCAGCATCACGACGACCCCATTTTGAAGGACCTGAGTCGTCGAATCATCAATCGGGATCTTTTACGCATCGAATTGCGCTCAGAAAGATTCTCAGATGGCGAGGTCGAAGCCTGCCAAAATCAAGTGGCTAGTCAACTCAACATTTCGACGGAAGACGCCAAATATTTCGTGCTCAACGAGCGCATCTCAAATCAAGTCTATGACGAGAGTGGCATCGTGATTCGATTCAAAAATGGAACCACCGCTGATTTTGCTGACGCATCCGATCACCTGAATCTTGAAATTTTGACAACCCCAGTCCAGAAATCATTCCTCTGCTATCCCAAGCAAGTCATTCGAAAACCCTGATGCCTTTGGGAGGGATCAATTCGTCAATTCCTCTCCCAGCTGGTTGTACAAATGGTATTCTAGCAACTCAATGGACGAATTGGATTCTACGTGCAGCTTCACGTTAAATTTCTTTTGCCATTGCTTCAACAGAGAATTCCACCAACCGTCTTTGATGTAGGATTCCACCATGGGATGCAACATGATAGTCAACTTGCGATGGCCTTCAGATTCGGCCAAGTACCCGATGCTGTTTTCGATGGTATCCGTAATCAAGATGGAAGACTGAACAGCCCCCGAACCATTGCAACTCGGACATTTCTCAGAAGTCTTCACTGTTGCTACAGGTCGAACTCTTTGCCGCGTCATTTCCACCACACCAAAACGACTAGGCGCAAGAATGTTGTGCTTCGCCTTATCTGTCTTCATCGCCTCTTTTAGAGCGTCCGTCAATTCCTTGTTGTGCTCTCGCTTGGCCATGTCAATGAAATCAATGCAAATGATCCCCCCCATATCGCGTAACCGCAAGATTCGAGCAATTTCATTTACGCATTCCAAATTGGTGTGAAAGGCATTTTCTTCCTGATCCTTCGCTCCCGCCTTTCGCCCGCCACTGTTGATATCAATGACATGCATCGCTTCAGTCTGCTCAATGATCAAATAAGCTCCACTTTTCAAGTTGACTTGAGTGCTGAAGGCAGCCTTAATCTGTCGGTGAATGGACAACGTATTGAACAGATCCTTGTCTTTACTCACCTTAACTATGCCCTCCTTTTCAGGAGCAATGTTCTGCAAGTACGTCTTGACATCATCGGACAACTTCGCATCATTGACGCGAATACTGGTGCAATCGGCCGTTAATACGTCACGTAAAACCGCGCTTGTCTTATTCAGTTCGCCTAAAACCCGTTTTCCCGGTTTCGCATTCTTCAGCCGCTTATGCAACTCGGACCACCGATTGATTAGGTCTTCCAAATCCGAATGCAAGTCTGCCGCTCCCTTTTCCTCAGCAACCGTCCGAACAATGATACCAAAACCTGGAGGACGAATGCTTTGCATCAAACGTTTCAAACGTGTACGTTCTGTTTCCCCCTTGATCCTTCCAGAAAGGGATACTCTATCACTGAACGGAACAAGCACCAAATAGCGTCCAGGCAATGTGACCTCTGCCGTCAATCTCGGACCCTTCGAACTGATGGGCTCCTTCGCAACTTGAACAAGAACCAATTGAGAAGAAGAGACCTCATCCTTGATTTTGCCCCTCTTATCAATCTCAGCCTCTTTTTTAAAGTTACCGAGATTTACTACAGGCTCTTTGCCTTGCATCACACGCTTCACATATTGCTGCTGCGTGCGGTAGTGTGGGCCAAGATCCAGATAATGTAAAAAAGCATCCCGTTCATGACCGACATCTACAAATGCCGCGTTCAAACTGGGCAATACCTTCCTCACACGGCCAAGGAAAATATCTCCGACCGCATACCCTGAACTGCCTTGATCCCGATGTAACTCTACGAGTTGACCCTTTTCAAGCAGTGCAATTTCCACCTCTCCTGAGATGGAATTAATCACCAATTCTTTGCTCACGCAGGAACCGGATAAGTCACATGGAAGTGGTAATTCGGGCGGCTATCTAAGCACCCGCCCAAATCAATCACTTCTTCTTGTGACGGTTTTTGCGCAATCTTTTCTTACGCTTGTGCGTGGCCATCTTATGGCCCTTACGCTTTTTTCCGCTTGGCATGATTCAAAATTTTATTCGTTTGTTCTGGATTACACTCCAGATTCTAATCGTTTGATAAAGTCCATAACACGGTCTGCTATAACCGTATCCGATGCAAAAGGTAAGTATTCTTGGTAACGAATTATCGCTGCCTCAGGCTTACCCATCGCTTCATAACATCTCGCCGTGAAGAATAGGCCATTCGAGTAGGCCGAATCTCCCTTCATGCACGCTTCAAATCCAACAACGGCTCGATCATATGCCTCTTCTTCCATGTCCAACATCGCCAATTGCCAAGTCGCCTCTAAATGACCTGGCTCTAAAACCAATGCTTGAGAAAACCGTTCCCGCGCCTTATCCAACTGGCCTGATTGAACTCCAAAAACACCCAGCCATACCACCGCTTCCACATTGGGCTCTTCCTGCTCCGCCAATGCTCTTAAAGCCATGACGCCTTCCATTGGATTTGGGCCAGAAACAAGTTCCACTGCTTCGGCAACTGGATCAGTTTCGCTGATCAAATCATCCGAGACAATCAAATCCTGTTCCATCACAGGTTGACGCGGCATCCAAAGGACAAACGCCAGTAAAGCAGCGCCTAAAACGACCGTGAGAATTTGTCCTTTCTTCCTATTCATCAATTACTTGACCGCAACTCCGGTCTTCACATTGTCAAGAAATTCCTTTGCTGGCTTAAATGAGGGGATATTGTGAGCAGGAATCTGAATGGCTTTTTTGGCCAGAATATTCCGTCCCGTCTTTGCTGCGCGGGTTTTGATTACAAAACTCCCGAATCCCCGCAAGTAGACGTTTTCACCCCCCTCTAAACCGTCTCGCACAGAACGCATAAACGCTTCAACGGTTGATTGAACGTCATGCTTCTCCATCCCTGTCTCATCCGCAATTCTGCTTACAATATCTGCTTTAGTCATCTCTCTAGTGCTAGGTTTGTCTCATTGAAAAAAAAACCCCAATTGCTCAGGGGGTGCAAAAATAGGGTTATTATCCTGAATACGAAATACCTAATGCCTTCAAACTCGACTTTTTATTTCTCGAATCAACAACTATGCTCTAGAAGCGCTCTTCAGTCTTGGTTCAAGGAGCATCAACGTCGATTGCCTTGGAGAGGAACTTCAACTATTTACGATACCTGGCTGTGTGAAATCATCATGCAACAAACCCGCATCGATCAAGGCACGGCATATTGGCACAAGTTCAAGGACCGGTGGCCAAACATACAGGCATTGGCAGAAGCAGACTTATCCGATGTTTTAAAAGCTTGGCAGGGACTTGGGTATTATAGCAGAGCGAGGAATCTACACCACGCAGCAAACATCATCGCTTTTGATTTGGACGGTGCTTTCCCAGAAAACGCCGAAACCTGGAGAACCATCCCCGGCGTCGGCCCCTATACCGCTGCCGCAATCTCTTCCATCTGCTTCGAAGAGGTAATTCCTGCCGTAGATGGCAATGTCATTCGAGTTATTAGCCGATTTCTTGGCATTCATTCACCCATCGATCGCCCAGAAGGTCGTCAAGAGTTGGAGGCCTTTGCGGAAAATTGGATTTCACCTCAATATCCTGGAGATCACAACCAAGCGGTGATGGAACTAGGAGCGTTGGTATGCACTCCGAGAAAACCCGACTGTGGTGCTTGTCCTTTAAACGAAGCCTGCTTAAGCCGAATAAACACCCCTGGAGAAACTCCCGAACCACCAATCAAATTGGGGAAAACCACCGTGCGGGATGTTGTTTTGGACTTTCACGTCATTGTGACGGATCACAAAGTTTGGATGCGGCAACGTCCGGCGCCGGGAATCTGGGCCGGACTTTTTGAATTTCCGTCCAACATTCATCCAGGCGAACGCATCGAAAGAGATCGACGCACTCATTTCCCACCCGAACCACCTTGGAAAAGCCTGATTTCTTTGGGAGCTCTGGGGGATCCCTTTCATCACCTTCTAAGCCACCGCAAGATGCACGTTCAGTTCTGGCTCTGGAAGGGATCGCTTTCACAAGGATACGGAGAAGGCGAATGGACAGACTGGAACTGTGCTGAAGAGCTGGCATTGCCGCGAGTATTGGAACGCTCTTGGAAAGATGTGAAGAATTCCGCCCTTCTTCAGATTCGATGAATGCCGCTGTGCATTAGCTTTGAATCATGGCAGGAGTTAATAAAGTAATTTTGGTAGGCAACTTGGGCAAGGACCCTGAGATGCGATACACCCCGAACGGAGTTCCCGTTTGTTCCTTTCCGATGGCGACCTCAGATTCATACAAGGATCGAAATTCCGGTGAACGTGTTACGCAAACCGAATGGCACAACATCGTGATTTGGCGTGGCATGGCTGAAACA
>JAPKCA010000090.1 GCA_028823145.1 Flavobacteriales bacterium | reverse complement strand
AATTCCAATGTTCGATGGCGCTTCGTTTGTAGATGTGCAAAATCCAGCCCGCCTGAATCCCAGCGTACGCATCAAATCTCGGGGATGCATCCGTCTGTTGTGTATCGAAATTCATGGGGCGCTGTGGCCAAGTGCGCGCCTCCCAAAGTTGGATGCCCGCAAACCAATTCACCAATCCGTTGTCCGACATGTGCCAATACCCAGCGAATTGGCGCACGCCAACCCCCCAAGTAAATCGATCGTAACCGGACAAATATGGCTCTTGAAGTTGCGTGATGCGGTTTTCAGTGTTTTCAAAATGAATCCGATGGTGAACCGAGCCCACTCCCAATGTGAACAGCAATCCGGAATTGGCATTGGTGCCTGGCAAATCAAATAGGTAGCCAACATCCGCCGTGAACAAAGCACTTTTTCCCGAAATCGCCAACAAGGCCACTTGCCCTTCGTTGTCAATGAGCTGGCCCGCAGGGGTGAGCAAATTGGACAAAACCCCCGGCTCCTTCAACCCCATTCCAAAACCAAAATCCACTTGTACACCGGTGTAGAATCCCGACTTCATTTTCACATGCATCCCAACTCCAAAGTTTCCGCCAGAGCCAAACCTCAAGCCTAAATCACCCGCAGCATTGCCCACTCCTCCATGCAAATGAAAGTGCGGAGCGGTCAACGCGCTGTCCCGAACGGCTCGACGCTGTGCATCAGCCTGATGAGGAAATAAACCCATCACCACAGCCACCCACAAGCTGATAAACCACGTTGAACTGATCGTTCTTTCCATGCCGCAAGTTACCAAGTGATTGTTAGCTTTTGATAGCAAAGCACACGCCAGCACTTTGACGTATGCGAGTAACTTTGAAGTTCTTCTAACGCGCGCAACGCATGAAACGCATACAAATGGTCGACCTCATCGGCCAACACGCCAAGATCGAGTCGGAATTGCAAGAAGCCATCCAACGAGTGATGCGCACTGGAGCTTTCGTCAAAGGACCGGAAGTCCAAGCGTTTTCGGAAGAATTGGCAGAGCATACAGGGTCGAGCTTTGTGGTTCCCTGCGGTAACGGAACAGATGCCTTGCAAATTGCGCTCATGGCGCTTGGCGTAGGCCCCGGCGACGAAGTAATTACCACCGGATTCACCTTCATTTCGACCATTGAAGTCGTGGCTTTACTAGGTGCAACGCCTGTCTTGGTGGATGTCCATCCGGATACCTTCAACATCAACGCAGACCAAGTCGCTGCGGCCATCACACCAAAAACCAAAGCCATCGTTCCCGTACACTTGTTTGGGCAAATGGCCGACATGGATGCGCTGCTGGCGATTTCCGAAAAGACGGGGGTCCCCATCATCGAAGACAACGCCCAAGCTATTTCCGCACGTTGGTTTGGATCCGCGGGACCACGATCTGACGCACCGCAATCAGGAACGTTGGGGCTGATGGGAACAACCAGTTTCTTTCCTTCGAAAAACTTAGGTTGCATGGGCGATGGAGGCGCCATCATGACCAACGATGAAAACGTAGCACGAACACTTCGACAAATCGCCAACCACGGCATGGCCAAACGCTACCACCACGATGTCGTCGGAATCAACTCCCGATTGGATGGCATGCAAGCCGCCATTTTGCGGGTCAAATTGAACCACCTAGACGCCTACTGCGCTTCAAGGGCCGAGGCAGCCCAACGGTATGACACGATGCTCTCGGACGTTACTTTGGTCAAGACTCCATTCCGAGACCCTCGCAGCTCTCATGTCTTCCACCAATACACGTTGCAGGTGGCTCCAGAAATCCGAGATGCCCTGGTGCAACATCTAAGTGACGAAGGCATTCCCACCGGCGTCTACTACCCCATTCCTGGTCATCGCCAAAAGGCGTTTGCCCATTGCCGGTATAACCCGACCGATTTCCCCATCTCAGAAGCCCTTTCAAAATCTGTGATCTCGCTTCCCATGCACACGGAGCTTACTGAAAGCGAGCAATACAGTGTTAGCTCAACTTTGGTTAAATTTGTGATGCAGGTAAACCTGCCCGTTTGAAAGAAAATCGACCCTTATGAAAATTGCGGTAGTTGGAACTGGATATGTTGGATTGGTTACGGGGACTTGTTTTGCCGAAACGGGAAACAAAGTCGTGTGTGTAGACATTGATCAAGCGAAAGTGGAGGCCATGCAAGGTGGGCAGATTCCGATCTACGAGCCGCACTTGGATGTCTTGTTTGATCGCAACATCGCCGCTGGCCGGTTGACCTTTACCACCGATTTGGCAGAGGCCATCAAAGATGTGGCCCTGATTTTCTTGGCGTTACCAACACCTCCCGGAGAGGATGGCTCTGCCGACCTGAGCTACATCTTGGGTGTGGCCGATCAATTGGGACACCTCATCGAAGACTACAAGCTGATCATTGATAAAAGCACGGTCCCGGTTGGGACAGCCGAAAGGGTTCAGGCAGCTATTGCAGCCAATGCTCGGGTGGATTTCGATGTGGTTTCAAATCCTGAATTCTTGCGTGAAGGATTTGCAGTGGATGACTTCATGAAACCCGACCGTGTGGTGATTGGATGTTCCAGTTTGCGAGCACAGCAATTGATGGAAGAATTGTACAAACCGTTCGTTCGTCAAGGCAATCCCATCTTGTTCATGGACGAGAAGAGTGCGGAGTTAACAAAATACGCCGCCAACTCATTCCTCGCGACCAAAATCACCTTCATGAACGAAGTCGCCAACTTCTGTGAGCTCGTTGGGGCGGATGTGGACAAGGTGCGCCGCGGCATGGGGACGGACACACGGATTGGTTCTCGCTTCCTGTTCCCCGGCATCGGTTACGGCGGAAGCTGTTTCCCAAAGGATGTGCAAGCGTTGTACAAAAGCGGACAAGAAAACGGGTTCAACTTCGGAATCCTTCAAAGTGTCATGCAGGCCAACGAAAATCAAAAGACCGTGCTCTTCGAACCGTTGAGGGACTACTTTGGTGGGGATTTGAAAGGAAAGAAAATTGCCTTATGGGGATTGGCGTTCAAGCCTGAAACGGATGATATTCGTGAAGCGCCAGCCCTTTACATGATTGAAAAGCTAACCGCAGCTGGAGTCGAAGTGGTCGCTTATGACCCCGAAGCCATGGACAATGTTAAGCGGCTGTTGGGAAATCAAATCACGTTTACGGATGACTCCATGGACGCTTTGAATGGAGCGGATGCTTTGTTGATTTGTACCGAGTGGCAGGTGTTCCGCAATCCCGATTTTGCAGACATGAAGTCCCGAATGGCTGGACATGTCATTTTCGACGGAAGAAACCTATACGATTTGGATATGCTGCAAAAACACAATTTCTATTACAAAAGCATCGGCCGCAGTACGGTTCACCCCTTGAATCAAGCATAAATGGAACGCGTTCTCATCACCGGTGCAGCAGGATTCCTCGGGTCTCACTTGTGTGACCGATTCATCAAAGAAGGATTCCAAGTCGAGGCCATGGACAACCTGATTACGGGTGACCTCAAGAATTTGGAACATTTGACGGACAACGAGCGGTTCACGTTCCACCAGCATGATATCACGGAGCACATCCACATCGAAGGAGAACTCCAGCACATTCTGCACTTCGCGTCCCCCGCCTCCCCAATCGATTACCTCAAGATCCCCATCCAAACCCTGAAAGTGAGTTCCTTGGGCATCCACAATTGTTTGGGACTTGCAAAGCACAAGGGCGCAAGGGTTACCATCGCTTCGACCAGCGAAATCTACGGAGACCCGGAGGTCCACCCCCAAACCGAAGAGTACTTCGGCAACGTCAACACCATTGGACCTCGCGGGGTGTACGATGAGGCAAAACGATTTCAAGAATCGATCACCATGGCTTACCACCGGTACCATGGCATCGAAACCCGCATCGTACGTATTTTCAACACGTACGGTCCACGTATGCGCCTCAATGATGGACGGGTATTGCCTGCATTTATTGGCCAAGCCTTACGCGGCGAGGATTTAACCATTTTCGGCACCGGCTCGCAGACACGTAGCTTTTGCTACGTCGATGATTTGGTGGAAGGCATCTTCCGGTTGCATTTCTCAAGCGAGACCCGCCCCGTGAACATCGGCAATCCCGATGAAATCACCATCAGCCAATTCGCCGAAGAGATTATTGCATTGACCGGAACCACCCAAAAAGTCATCTACCAAGACCTGCCAGAAAACGACCCCAAACAGCGTCAGCCTGACATTACTCGAGCGAGAGAAGTCTTGGGATGGGAGCCTTTGGTCGACCGCGCTGAAGGGCTGAAAAGGACGTACGCATATTTCCAAACGTTGAGCGAAGAAGAATTGTACAAGTCCGAACACAAAGACTTCAAAGCATATCTAAAGAACTGATGAGTGATTTTTTCGCACATGAAACGGCGGTCATCGATTCGGGTGCTGCCATTGGAACAGGAAGCAAGATTTGGCACTTCAGCCACATCATGCCCGGAGCCGTCTTGGGCGAACGTTGCAACATTGGCCAGAACGTCGTGGTATCGCCAGGCGTGGTTTTGGGATCCAATGTCAAAGTGCAGAACAACGTCTCCATCTATGAAGGAGTTACATGCGCTGACGATGTATTCCTGGGACCCAGCTGTGTCTTCACCAACATCACCAACCCCCGAAGCGCGATCGTTCGAAAAGGACAATTCGCGAAGACCCACGTGGGAAAAGGCGCTTCCATCGGTGCGAACGCCACCATCGTTTGCGGTCACGACATCGGTCGGTACGCTTTCATCGGAGCGGGAGCCGTGGTAACGAAAGACGTGCCGGATTTCGCCCTTTTGGTCGGCAATCCAGCCCGACAAGTCGGCTGGATGTCGGTCCATGGGCACCGACTTGAATTTAACGAGAACGAAATGGCCACTTGCCCCGAGGGTGGCGAAACCTACCAACGAACAAAGTCGACCGCGGGCATTGACCGCGTGACACTTACGATAGAATGACCATGGGAATGCACGAACGATTATTGGCAAAAGATGCCACCATGAGCGTGGTGGGGTTGGGGTATGTCGGATTGCCCATCGCCTTGGCTTTCGCCAAACACCTCAAGGTCATTGGTTTTGACATCAATGCCGAGCGAGTGGCGCTGATGAAACAGCAAATCGACCCGTCGGAAGAATTGGAAGCCGCGGATTTTGACGGGTGTGACATCACCTTTACGGCGGACCCCGAAGACTTGAAAAATGCCCAATTCCACATCGTGGCCGTCCCGACTCCAATCAACCCGTCCAACCAACCCGACTTAACGCCATTACTTAGCGCTTCGCGCACCGTCGGACAGGCTCTGAAAATGGGCGATTACGTGGTTTATGAATCCACGGTGTACCCCGGTTGCACCGAAGACGATTGTGTGCCCGTACTGGAAAAGGTGAGCGGATTGAAGTTTGGCCCTGACTTCAAAGTCGGATATAGCCCGGAGCGCATCAATCCGGGGGACAAAGTCAACACCATCGAAACCATCGTCAAAGTGGTGAGTGGCTCAGACGAAGAAAGCCTAGACGCCATTGCGCGGACCTATGAATTGGTCGTGAAGGCTGGAACGCATCGAGCCTCCAGCATCAAGGTGGCTGAGGCTTCGAAAATCATTGAAAACACCCAGCGCGATGTGAACATTGCCCTAGTCAATGAATTGAGTATCATTTTTGACCGCATCGGCATCAACACGTATGAAGTTCTTGAGGCAGCGGGAACGAAATGGAATTTTTTGAAATTTTCACCGGGATTGGTCGGTGGCCATTGCATCGGGATTGACCCGTACTACTTGACCTGGAAATCGAGCAAACTGGGTTACCACGCACGGGTCATCAATTCAGGTCGCTATGTGAACGATGCCATGGGAGCGCATGTGGGAAAACAAACGGTCAAGCGCATGCTCGAGTTGGGCAAGAATCCGCTGGAATCCCGTGTGCTTGTGATGGGATTGACCTTCAAAGAAGATGTGGCCGACATCCGCAACACCAAAGTCGTGGACGTCATCCATGAATTGCAGAGCTACAACATCGAAGTAGATGTGGTAGACCCCATGGCCAGCCCTACAGAAGTCAAGCGCGAGTATGACTTGACCTTGAAAGAGGCTCCCGATGCCGGAGCTTACGACGCGGTCATCATCGCAGTCAATCACGCGCCATACCGAAACATGAGTGAAACGGATTTTGAAGCGTTGATGCGAGACGAAAAAGGCGTCTTGATTGACCTCAAAGGACTTTACCGGAACAGTATCAAACGCTTAACGTATTGGAGCTTGTGATATGAGGAATTTCAAAAACACATTGGTCACAGGCGGTGCAGGATTCATTGGGTCCCATGTGATTCGTCGTTTGTTGAATCAACATCCGGACATGAACGTGGTGAACCTCGATGCCCTGACCTATGCGGGGAATTTGGAAAACCTCCGCGATGTGGAGGCCAATCCCCATTACTCCTTTGTCAAAGGAGACATTTGTGATGCGGCTTTGATCAAGCAGCTTTTTGAAAAATACCGTTTCGATGCTGTGGTGCATTTGGCAGCAGAAAGCCACGTTGACCGGAGCATCGAAAATCCCATGGCGTTTTTGGAAACGAACATCATGGGCACAGCGATCTTGTTGCATGCCACTAAAAACGCATGGATTGGGTCGGAAGGTGACCGCTGTTTTTACCACATCTCCACAGATGAAGTCTACGGATCGTTGGGAGACGAAGGGTTGTTTACCGAAGACACCCCCTACGATCCGCGGAGTCCGTACAGCTCATCGAAAGCGTCCAGTGACCATTTGGTCCGGGCTTGGCATCACACCTATGGGTTGCCAATTGTGATTTCAAACTGTTCCAACAATTACGGGGCCTTCCAATTTCCAGAAAAGCTCATTCCATTGATGATTCGGAACATCCGCGATCAACGGCCATTGCCGGTGTATGGCAAAGGTGTGAATGTGCGCGATTGGTTGTGGGTGGAAGACCACGCTTCGGCCATCGATGTGATCTTGCATGGCGGAGCGGATGGGCGGACATACAACATCGGGGGACTGAACGAGTGGCGCAACATTGACCTAGTCCATGCATTGATCCGGTTGGTGGATGCCAAGTTGGGGCGGCCAGAAGGGACGTCTATGGAGCTCATCACCTATGTGACGGACCGAGCAGGACACGACATGCGCTATGCCATCGACGCCTCTCGAATAGAAGCTGAATTGGGTTGGAAACCGTCCATCACGTTTGAAGAGGGATTGGCGGAAACCGTTCGCTGGTATCTCGCCAACGGCGAATGGCTCGATTCGGTGACATCGGGGAATTACACGCAGTATTACGAGACCATGTACGGGAACCGCTGATGGGATGGCTTGACCGCTTCAAATCCACTGTTCCCAAAAAGGAGAACCCGGACTTCAGTCTTCCGCCCATCTCCATGGGCAAGCACTTGATCGCCGATGTACACTCGCACATTGTGCCGGGCGTAGATGACGGAGCAGAAAACTTGGAGCAATCACTAGGGCTCATCAAGCGACTGGTTGACATGGGATACCAACGTGCGGTGCTCACTTCCCACATCCATTCGGACATTTACCCCAATTCCAAGCACACCTTAACTGGGCCTTTTAATACTTTAAAAACGGCTGTAACGGAGCGTTGGCCGGATTTCACCATCCACCTCGCAGCGGAGTATTTCTTGGATGACCACCTGTCAGATTGCATCGCTGCCCATGATTTATTGTGGTTTCCTGGACGCGATGAAAACGGACGAGCTGTCAAATGTGTGTTGTTTGAATTCGGTTTCCACGAACCGCCCATCAACCACCACGAAGTGCTCTTCGATTTGCAGATGGCGGGATACACCCCTGTCTTAGCGCATGCCGAGCGTTACCCCTACTGGCATCGGTCGCCAGGTGAAATTGACTCATTGATGGATCGAGGGGTTTGGATTACAGTGAACGCGACTTCTTTGGCAGGAGCCTACGGACCGGAAACGTATCGAGTCGCCAAGCGACTTCTTGAGCGAGGGGC
>JAPKCA010000089.1 GCA_028823145.1 Flavobacteriales bacterium | reverse complement strand
TGAATCTTCGCTTCCGATAAACGAGACGATGTATAGGTGCAAGTTGCTCCGAAACGGTAATGAAGAAATGGACGATCTCCGGCCACGCTGACCAAATGGGCAAACAGACCATAGGCGCGACTCATTTCGCCGTCTTCAAACGTAGATTCTGCGCGAATCACGGACTTTGCAAGGTCCTTCTCTGACCATTCTTGTGAGAATACGGTCGTTGAATTCGGCAAGCAAAGCGCTAGAACAAATAAGTAGCGAGACACTCGTGCTCGTGAGCTACCCACACCATGGTGCGCTGAAACGAAAACTCTCTTTGTCAGCTTACTCACTAAAGACGAGCACAGGGAGGAAATGTTTTGCATGCAATTGGATGTGAACCAAGGCCCAAGATAATCCTTTCGAATGGACCTTACCCAATTCCATCTGCGTAGCTTTGCACAAAGGATTATCAATAAAACGACCATGGCAAACGGACGATTCAACATTCCCTATCCGATCAATGAACCCGTGCTTTCGTACGGACCCGGATCTCAAGAACGTGCAGATGTACTTGCATCATATCGCAAGCTGTATAACCAGAAGAACTTGGATATACCGATGTACATCGGTGGGAAAGAAGTCCGTACAGATCGTAAAATTCCCATGTCTCCGCCACATGATCACCAGCACGTTTTAGGGCATTTTAATTATGGAGATGAGTCGCATGTAAAAGATGCCATTGATGCAGCTATGGAAGCTCGCAAAGCTTGGTCCGCAATGCCTTGGCACGAGCGCGCAGCCATTTTCCTTAAAGCCGCAGATTTGGTCGCTGGGCCATACCGTGCTAAAATCAATGCTGCCACCATGCTGGCTCAGTCGAAAAATGTGTTTCAAGCGGAAGTTGACGCAGCATGTGAATACATTGATTTTCTGCGATTTAACGCCTACTACTTGCAGGAGATTCAAGAAATTCAGCCCGATAGCTTAGACGGAGTCTGGAACCGAATGGAGTATCGGCCACTCGAGGGGTTTGTTTTCGCTATTACTCCTTTTAACTTCACTGCGATTGCCGGAAACTTATGTGCTTCAGCAGCTCTCATGGGCAATGTCGTCGTTTGGAAACCCGCAGACACACAGGTTTTCAGCGCCCAAGTGTTGATGGAAGTATTTCAAGAGGCGGGACTTCCTCCTGGCGTGATAAACATGGTCACTTGCGAGGGGCCCGATGCTGGGAATGTAGTTTTCAAACATCCTGATTTCTCCGGCCTTCATTTTACCGGATCTACCAAGGTGTTTAGGCATCTCTGGAAGGAAATAGGTGACAACATTGCGAAGTATAAAACGTATCCGCGGATTGTTGGAGAAACTGGCGGTAAGGACTTTGTTTTAGCGCATCACTCTGCGGATGTACGCGAAGTTGTAACGGGTTTGATTCGTGGATCTTTTGAATTTCAAGGGCAAAAGTGCAGTGCTGCTAGCCGCGCGTATATCCCACAAAACATGTGGGACGAAGTCCAAAGCGAATTGATCAAAGACATCGCAACAATCAACATAGGCAGTCCAGAAGATTTGGGGAATTTCATGACCGCCGTGATTGATAAGAATGCCTTCGATAGAATCAAATCATATATCGATGATGTGCAGACAGCGGAAGATGCCGAGATTATCATTGGTGGTGGTTGTGACGATTCGAAAGGATACTTCATTGAGCCAACAGTTATTGTCACAAGTAATCCATATTTCAAAACGATGGTCCAAGAGATTTTCGGCCCCGTTTTGACCATTTTCGTATATCCAACAGATGAATTTGAGTCCATCATGGATACGGTCGATAGCACTAGCGAATATGCCTTAACAGGGGCCATATTCGCCAAGGACCGATACGCCGTGAACCTCGCTACCAAACGCCTTGAAAACGCCGCGGGAAATTTCTACGTCAACGACAAGCCAACTGGTGCAGCCGTTGGCCAACAACCCTTTGGCGGAGCGAGAGGCTCTGGAACCAACGATAAAGCGGGAAGCGTCTTGAACTTATTGAGGTGGGTAAGCCCACGTACCATCAAAGAGACTCTAGTCCCAGCAAAGGATTATAAGTACCCCTTCCTGGAAAAAGACATCGACTAGCTAGTCCTTTTGAGGAGACGATTACTCCTCCGCGAACTTCAATGAAGGGATGGCACTCATGTCAACAACTGTTGGCACACCACCCGCAAGCTTTTCAAAAGCTCTTTCGTGTTTGGCAGACATCTTCCCTGATTCATTTAACCATTCTGTCAGGATGAGACACTTCTCCTTCTTGCCATCTCTGCCTACTGTTTGAATTTTACCTTGAATCGCTCTTAAACGAAAGGCGCTATTCAAAATGCTGGCACGAACTTCTGTGAAGCGTGAAGCAGGCCATTTCTTGAACGCCATCCCCAGGTGAATCAACTCTTTATACGACATCGGACGATTGTGTTCGGTCAAGCAGTCCAAAACAAATTTTCCCCAAACACTCTTGGGGCCCCGCTTTTTAGCCAACGCTCCCGTTTTTGTTAAGACCAATTCTGATCCAGACTTGGACGCGCCCAAAGACAACTTCCGGAGCATTTTCTCAACATGTTTTAAACTGGCAGTTAATCTCAATTTCTCTTGAGAATAAAAGTCCACCATCTCTACTTGATCCCTGTCAGTAAAATTCATTCTTTCTTTTTTCACGAATAGCCAATGTGTGACAAATGTTACAAATTCAATTCTAGTTTATTGATTTAGAATGTTAAATGAAATAAAAAGCAGGGGATTTCTCCCCTGCTTTACTTCGTCACGTTCATAAGCCGGATTCTGTTCATCCGAAAATCAGATGCTTCATCATCTATCTGCGCAATCTACCCCCTAGCTCGAGCGGGCAGCCCTCAAATGCTAGTGTACATGATCTTGCAACCCGCAAGGTTTACCTAAGCCAGAAAATCACTTTCCTGCTGGTGAGCTCTTACTTCACCTTTTCACCCTTACCTGTGCTCTAAGAGCCATCGGCGGTATAAATTTCTTTAGCACTTTCTGTCATGCCAGAGGCATGCCTTCCTTTTGAGAAGTACGGTGCCCTATGTTGTCCGGACTTTCCTCTCCGGCGTTCCGGAGCGATGAAGTCACACAACGAAGTATCAATCCCAAGTTACCATAAAATCAGACAGCAAGTCATCACGTAAAACCTCCACACGTGAAACTTGTCCTGATTCAAACAAACTCAATGCAATCATATATGTCATCATATCTGTGACCTTAACCGTGTCAATTTTCACCACCACATCTCCTCTCTGGAGCCCCGCCAAAGCTGCTGGGCGTCCTTCACTTACACCATCAATACGCATACCCATTCCATCAAACAAATAATCTGGAATGACACCCAACGTGACTTTAAAGCTTGGGGTATTTCCCTTGTCCTGGTCCTGCGTGGCCGTAAACTCCCACTCGTCCTTATTGTCAAGCTCTCGCATAATACGTTCTACAAAATCCACCACTTTTCGAATCCCTTCCGCATTGATTTTATCAGGTGTGTCAGACGGCTTGTGGTAATCTGGGTGCTGGCCAGTGAAAAAATGAAGAACAGGAATACCTTCCAAATAAAATGAAGTATGATCACTTGGTCCGACTCCGCTTTCACTGGGAATTAAAGTTAAACTATCGACATTGCATTTTTCTAAAAGACTCATCCAATGAGGAGATGTCCCTGTGCCATAAACGGCCAAAGTGTCACCATGCAAGCGGCCGATCATGTCCAAGTTGATCATGTACGCAATGGAGTCCAACCCAACCGTAGGATTTTTACAAAAATGATTTGAACCCCACAGGCCCTTTTCTTCACCAGAGAAAGCTGCCCACAAAATCGGACGACTAGCGGGTTGACTTGCAAATCTCCGAGATAGCTCCAGCATCCCTGACACACCAGAAGCATTGTCATCCGCCCCGAAATGCAAAGTTGGCTCTCCTCGAAATAGCGAGTTTTCATCACCGTATCCTAGATGATCGTAATGGGCCGCCAAAACACCAACTTGTGAACTCTTCGTCGATGAAGAAACGTACAAAACATTGCGCCCTTCAATCTCCTTAACCAATGCCATGCCAAGTGACATAGAATCCCCTGAGCCGTGCATTTGCATAGGTGGATGAGGTTTGTACGTGAAAGTCTGAAAAGAACCTTCCATTCCATTCGGGATCAGGCCGATCGCTTGAAAATTGGAGTCCAACCAAGTAGCTGCTCGAACCTCACCAATTGAGCCCGTCTCTCTCCCCTCCATATAAGGTGATGCCAAGGCCTCAACATCCGATTGAATCCGCAATTCAGTCAACAGATTTTGATTTTCTGGTACCGCACAACTAAAGAAAAAAACAAGCAATCCCCAACCCATTGGAATGCGTATGTAATTCTTATGCTCTTGTAGATTCATAATCGTAGTACTTTTGCGCAAAATTCGACCAATGACTTTTAATTCCAACCTGTTTCTTTTCTTAATGTCCATGCTCATTTGGAGTTGTGATTCCATGGAGTCTCATGACATCAAGATCTCTCATGGAGCGGCTTCAGATTCGTTGACATTACCGAGTGAAATTCATTTGGAGAATATGCGGCAATTGACTTTTGGAGGTGACAATGCTGAAGCCTATTGGTCTTTTGATAGCCAGAAATTGGTGTTCCAAGCCAACAACCCACAATGGGGCACCGGTTGTGATCAAATTTATTGGATGCAATTGGATCAAGACAGGTCACCTTCGTCAACCCCACCAAGTCAAATTTCCAGCGGATTGGGTCGAACAACTTGTGCCTATTTCATGCCAGGTGATACGTCTGTAGTTTTTGCATCCACCCACTTGGCCGATTCACTTTGCCCAGAAGTTCCTCCCCGCGGACCCAATGGAGAATATGTTTGGCCGATTTATGAGGGCTACGACATTTTCACCGCAGACCTGGATGGGCAGTTACTCTCGCGTTTGACCGATTTTGAAGGATACGATGCAGAGGCAACTTTGAGCCTTCAGGGAGACAAGATGGTATTCACCAGCTTGCGCAGCGGTGATTTGGAGCTCTACACCTGTGACATCGATGGTAGCAACGTGAAACAAATCACTACCGAACTTGGCTATGATGGTGGAGCCTTCTTTTCACCAGATGGAAATCAACTCATCTGGAGGGCAAGCCGTCCTCAATCAGACGAAGAGGTCGCTCACTATCAGGAACTCCTGACAAATGGATTGGTTGAGCCTATCGCGATGGAATTATTCATAGCAAATTCGGATGGAACAGATGCACGTCAGCTCACAGACCTTGGTGGAGCAAACTGGGCTCCCTATTTTCATCCTGACGGTCAACATATCCTGTTTTCGAGCAACCATCACACGGGAGGATTTCCGTTCAATATATTCATGATTGACGTGAATGGAGAGGGGCTCGAGCAAATCACGTTTGATTCAGCATTTGATTCGTTCCCCATGTTTTCGCCAGATGGACGTAGCTTGGCCTTCTCTTCTAACAGGAACAATGGTCGCACCAGAAGCACCAATGTTTTCGTAGCCCAGTGGAAAAATTAATGCGCTTTCGATATTTCGCCCTGCACAAACCGTTTGGCTACCTGAGTCAATTTTCGGATGAAGCCGGCCACCCCGGTTTATTAAAGCTCAAACTCGACTTACCGAAAGACGTATGGCCCATTGGCCGTTTGGACAGAGATTCAGAGGGGCTCATCTTGCTCAGCAATGACAACCAGTTCAAATCAGAGCTGCTCAATCCTGACCTCAATCACCCAAGGCACTATTGGGCCCAGGTAGAAGGTGAGCCCACGGCTATAGATTTACAGGCTTTTGAAAGGCCCATGAACATTAAAGTGCGCAAACAGGATTTTCAAACGAAGCCCGCTTTCGCCGAGCTGATGAACCCCCCTGATATACATGAGCGCGTTCCACCAATTCGATCAAGACAATCCATCCCTACTTCGTGGATTCAAATATCCTTGACGGAAGGAAAGAATAGGCAAGTCCGAAAAATGACTGCACATGCGGGCTATCCAACATTGAGACTTATTCGAGTTGGAGTTGGACGAATTGAATTAGACCAACTGAACCTGGCTCCAGGTACAAGTCGCGAACTCACCCGAGAAGAAGCTTTTCAAGCATTGAATATGCCCGAATGATCAAAGGCTTTAATATGGGACTGCGAACCTTGGCAGGATTGACTTGGTCGATTTTTTGCTGCACATACGCCTTGCTTTTAACCCTTTGGAGTGAGCAGAATGTCCCCTTTGTTCTCCGCAGAATAGGCAGTGATTTGTGGAGTAAGTACATGCTGTTTATCGCCGGCAACCGGATTATAGGAATCACCTCTACATCCGAAAATAGCCGCCCAGAAAATTTACCATCTCGTGCGATTTTCGTTTCCAATCATACCAGTCAATTGGACATCAATGCGGCTTCGTACGCGATTCCCCATCCCATCGTATTTCTAGCGAAGAAATCCGTTCGAAAAGTCCCTATTTTAGGGTTGCTCAATGAACGAGTAGGAACAGTTTTTATCGACCGCGGCGATCAAAAAGACGCAAGACAAGCTGTATTGCGGTTAACAACCACTCTAGATAAGGGCATCTCAGTTTTGGTCTTTCCAGAAGGTACCCGATCTGAATCTGGAAAATTGGGATCTTTCAAAAAAGGCGCGTTTCATTTAGCGCTCAAAGCTGGTGTGCCGATTGTTCCGCTGCATATTCACGGAACCCGCTATGCGCTTCCCAAGAAATCAATTTTTATCAGGAGCAACCCCATTCATGTGCGATTTGGAAATCCGATTTACGCGGATTCAATGGAGGCCAAATCGTTGAATGAAATGGTAACGAAGGCAGAGGATGCCATTCGTGGCATGCAAAGTTGGCATAAAAGCCACGTCATAAGCCCAGATTAATCGGCTTCCCAAGGACTCAATCCGTAGGCCATTTCTAAGCCCTCCTTGATAGCTCTTTCAGCATCCAATCCTTTGGCATTCATTGCTCCTCCAATCACGTGAACATTCACTTCCATTGCGCGCAAAGGCTCAAGTAAATCAGACCGGCTTACTTGGCCTGCACATACCACGAACGTATCAAAGTTCATGAAATGGCTGTCGTTTGATTCTTCGAAGTGCAAACCGCTCTCATCCAATTTTTGATATACCACACCTGAATGCATGGTGACTCCACGTTCTTTCAACGCCTTTCGATGAATCCAACCCGTGGTTTTACCCAATCCTCCACCCACTTTCCCTGAAGAACGTTGGAATAAATGAACTTCGCGGCTCGACTTCCGATCCAATGGCTGAACCAATCCCCCCCTGTGCTCAAGCTCTTGGTCAATCCCCCAAGAAGCGTGAAATCCCTGATCACCATCGTGAGTCAACAAATCGGCCACATCAAATCCGATACCACCAGCCCCAATGATTGCCACGCGTTCGCCAACAGGCACATCTCCTTTAATGACATCAAGATAGCTCACTACACGGGGATGTTGATCGGCACCATCTATGTTCCATTTTCTAGGCCTCACACCCGTTGCGAGGACGACAGCATCAAATTTATTTCGTAGAAAATCAGCATCAACCAGAGTGTCTAAGAACACTTGAGCCCCAAGACTGGGCAACATGGTTTCAAAGTAGCGCAACGTTTCATGAAATTCCTCCTTCCCTGGAATACGTTTTGCCAAATTAAATTGCCCCCCTAGGGATGACGAAGCCTCGAAAAGGCTCACGCGATGCCCGAGCCGAGCTGCCTCCAATGCACAGCTTAGGCCGGCCGGGCCTGAACCAACCACGGCAACATCCAAAGCATTCTTAGCTCGAGCATTCAGGGGCCATTTCGCTTCATGACTTGCCCGTGGATTCACCAAACATGAGGCCACTTTTCGTTTAAAAATGTGATCCAAGCATGCCTGGTTGCAGCCAATGCACGTGTTAATGCGATCCATTTCACCATCTCGAGACTTCGCGACAAGTCGAGGGTCAGCCAAGAAAGGGCGAGCCATAGAAACCATATCTGCCGCATTCAACTCCAACGCTTCTTCGCACTGCACTGGGTCGTTGAACCGATTGGTCGTAACCAAGGGAATCCCTACCTGTCCCATTAATTTTTTTGTCACAAAAGCAAATCCACCTCTGGGTACT
>JAPKCA010000193.1 GCA_028823145.1 Flavobacteriales bacterium | reverse complement strand
TCCCACACGACGGGCTCTTTCGCGTCTACAATCTTCTTCGCCGACTTGACCGTCTTCACAATGCCTCGCTCGATCATCTTGCGAATGATAAAAGGCTTGTACAGCTCAGCTGCCATATTCTTTGGCAAACCGCATTCATGCAATTTCAAATCCGGTCCAACGACGATGACTGAACGTGCAGAATAATCCACACGCTTACCCAACAAGTTCTGACGGAAACGACCTTGCTTTCCCTTCAGGCTATCTGAAAGAGACTTCAATGGGCGATTGCTCTCCGTTTTAACCGCGCTTGACTTCCTGCTGTTATCAAACAAGCTATCCACTGCTTCCTGCAGCATCCGCTTTTCATTTCGAAGGATGACTTCCGGGGCTTTGATTTCTACCAAACGCTTCAAACGGTTGTTTCGGATGATTACACGGCGGTATAAGTCATTCAAATCAGATGTCGCGAATCGACCTCCATCCAATGGCACCAATGGGCGCAACTCTGGCGGAATGACAGGGACAACCTTTACGATCATCCACTCTGGCTTATTGACGATACGGGTGTTTGCATCACGCAAAGACTCCACCACCTGCAATCGCTTAAGTGCCTCGCTCTTGCGCTGCTGAGATGTTTCTGTATTGGCTGTGTGGCGCAATGAATAGGACAACTCATCCAAATCCAAATTGGCCAACATATCATGGAGTGCTTCTGCACCCATTTTTGACACAAATTTGTTCGGGTCTTTCTCGTCGAGGTATTGGTTCTCTTTTGGCAAAGAATCCAAAATATCCAAGTACTCCTCTTCAGTCAAGAAATCATTGACCTGAAGTTCAGCATCCTCTGGCCCCTTGGCGATACCTGGTTGAATGACCACATAACGCTCGTAATAGATGATCTGATCCAACTTTTTGGAAGGAAGTCCCAAGAGGTACCCAATCTTGTTGGGCAAACTCTTGAAATACCAAATGTGAGCAACAGGCACAACCAGCTGGATGTGTCCCATACGCTCACGGCGAACTTTCTTTTCAGTAACTTCAACACCACAGCGGTCACAAACGATTCCTTTGTATCGGATCCGCTTGTATTTGCCACAATGGCATTCAAAATCTTTTACTGGACCGAAAATTCGCTCGCAGAAAAGTCCATCTCTCTCCGGCTTATAAGTCCGGTAATTAATGGTTTCTGGTTTCAATACTTCCCCGTGCGATTGCTCGAGAATCATTTCGGGCGAAGCCAACGAAATGGTGATCGTATTGAAGTCGCTAGAAAGCTGTTTAGGTTGCTTTTGATGAAACATGGAGTGCGGTTCTATGCGATAAATCAATCAAGTGAAACTGTCAAGCCCAATCCACGCAATTCGTGAAGCAAGACATTGAACGACTCTGGAATGCCTGGTTTTGGCATGACATCCCCTTTAACAATGGCCTCATAAGCCCGGGCGCGACCATTTACATCATCTGACTTGACAGTCAAAATTTCCTGCAAAATGTTCGCTGCACCAAACGCTTCGAGTGCCCAAACCTCCATCTCTCCAAAACGCTGACCACCAAATTGGGCTTTACCACCCAATGGCTGTTGCGTAATCAAAGAATATGGTCCAATGGAACGAGCATGCATCTTGTCGTCCACCATGTGGCTCAACTTGATCATGTATATGACTCCAACTGTGGCTTGCTGATCAAATCGTTCACCGGTGCCACCATCGTAG
>JAPKCA010000013.1 GCA_028823145.1 Flavobacteriales bacterium | reverse complement strand
TGACTCCGACCAATGGCCGCTTGTAAATCCGTCATATTGCACTTGAATCCAGCTTCGATCACATCATAGTGCCATGCCCCTGAGACGGATTTCTCCAAGGCGCTTTTGCTCTGACCGTGCAAGGCCATGGAACGAAACCAGCGAGTTGTGGAATCCTTGTCAAAGGTATCAGGCAAATTGAAGGCAAGTGCTCCACCTTCGGCGGTGGTCAAATTTTTAACTGCGTGAAAGCTAAACCCGGTGATGTCTGCTTGCGTGCCGACAGCCTTGCCCTTGTACCGTGCACCAAATGAATGGGCCGCATCAGACAAGAATAGCGGGCGCCCCATTTTTTCTTGAACCGGATTCTGGGGTTGAAAGGAGTTTCGAATTTCGGGACTTGAAAGCCAACCGTTGATGGCGTCGTAATCCACAGGCCAGCCACCTAAATCGACGGGCATGACGGCTTTGGTTTGCGGAGTCCAGGCTTTTGCCAACAATTCAGCAGTTACGATTCTTTCGGAGGGGTCGATGTCAACCAGGACAGGACGCGCCCCACAATGGAGAACAATGTTTGCGGTAGCTGCATACGTCATTGCAGGAATCAGTACATCATCACCGGGTCCAATCCCAAACCACCTCAATGCCAACTCACTGGCGCTTGTCCAGCTTGAGAAACACAAAACTGATTGGGCTTCCAAGTAGTTGGATAATTCAGCTTCGAACTTGGCCAACTCGGGTCCAGATGTGATCCAACCCGACTGCAAAACCCGCTTGACTGCTTCGATTGAGTCTTCATCGATGGGAGGAGGAGCGAAACCGATATCCCGATGCTTTCGTTGAGTCATGAGCGCAATTTACATCTCGTTGCCTACCTGAATGCGGCTCCATTCAATTCAGTTCTAGAATGGGGTTTTCGCCAGGGGTGATTTAAATCCATTGATAACCTACGGATGGACTACGGAAGCTTTATCTGTATAATTAAGCTTTGTATTCTATATTTAGCATAGCATACAGTCTACAATTAGCATAGCATACAGTCCATACCATTTTTCATGTTCGAGTTTTTGGGGTTTTCAGAAAATTTGAGGAATGAATTGGCTGTTGCAGGACAATTTAAAAGTTTCTCTGCAGGGGAAATTCTTTGCAAGCCTGGAGATATAACTGAAGACGTGACGCTGGTTGCCAAAGGCTATGTCAAATTGTCTCTCATGAGCTCGAATGGCTCCAAGCAGATGCTTTACTTTCTTGAGCCAGGGATGCTTTGCGGCGTAAGCGTTTATTCTACAGTTGTTGAATCCAAATCAAAGATCTTCGGAGAAGCTGAAAGTGACGTTGAGATGCTTGTGATTCCTGGGAAGGCTGTTGCTAAGCTTCGATCGGAAAACGGTGAATGGAACGCGTTTGTTTCCGTGGAGGTAAAGGATCGGATGGAAAAGACGATGATGAGATTGGACGAGGTTTCTTTTGATTCGTTGTCATCACGTTTGCTGAAGTACTTGAAGGAATATTCCCGTATGACAGACAGCATGGAGATTGCGAAATCGCATCTGGCGCTCGCTCAAGATTTAAATTCGAGTCGTGAAGTGATCAGCAAACTCCTCAAAAAGATGGAGTTAGATGGTGAAATTTCAATGGGACACGGTTCCATTTGGTTGATTCTTACGCATACGCTTAATCAAAACGACGATGTTATTCGGACCCAAGGTTGACTTATTGCCATCTGAATTTAGAGAGAAACTCTCTGCCGATGGTGGCGTTGTTGTGGATTGCAGGACGCCCATGGAATGTGCCGAAGGGACTTGGCCAGGTGCTGTTCAGGCCGATTGGAATGCTGGGGCATTTGAAGGGAAGTCAACAGCTTGGGACAAGGGCCAACCGATTTATTGCTACTGTCGATCAGGTGCGAGAAGTGGGGCTGCGGCGAAGTTTTTGAGAACTCAGGGTTTTGAAAGCGTTTTCAATGTAGGTGCGTTTAGCGCGCTTAACCACTAAGTCAATTTTTATGAGGTGGTTGGGACTCCTCTACGAGTCATGGGTGGTTTACCAAGTAAATACGGGCGGATCCAACGGCCAACTGAGTTTCGATGAAAAGAGGCAGTCGCCGTTCGTCATCAGAAACGTAGATGGTCATGTCTTCCCCTGCCTTAAAGACTGTCCCTTCCACCAATAACGGCTTGAATACAATGCAGGGGTGCACCTCTTGTGTTTTGGGGTGTTTCCAGACTCTTTTCCCGAGAAATCGCACATGGCTCGAGTGCACTGCACCATCCAAAATAAATTCCATGGGAATCACGGAAGACACTTGGACATGATTCCAGTCTAGTTGCCGGCACCAATGCACCGCGCTCATAACATCTCGGGCCATTCCATCGCCCTCGATCATCACGGATCCTTGTCGTTCATCGTTGGCTCCGAATTTCAAGAAAAAGCCTTGTGCGTTTGCAGAATAGCTTCGGTCATATTCATGCGAACCTTCTATTCCCACGCGTGAAAAGAACAGTGGAGAAAGGGCCTCTGTCGCAATGGATGTGTAGGTGCTGTTGACGTGGTAGAACCAATCCCACCAAGATTTGGATTGTCCGTATCCTTGAAAGTGCCAGCCCTTGGATCCATCCACTAAGCACGTGTCTTTCACGCTAAAGGTGACATCCCCGGCGCGCAAATAAATTAAGCCCCATTCATAGGTGATCTCATACTCCAAGACTTCTCCCGATTGCGGCAAACCCGTCTGAGAGAGTGCGTCACCCCCATGGGTGCTAGCCACCAACACAAGAAAAAAGGCCCCGCAATGCAGGACCTTATTCTTCAGAGTTTCGGACAAGCGCCGAGACAAAGTGCTAGTTTTCAACGGCTTCGTTGACAAAGGCTTTGATGGTCAGAAAGGTCTGTGCAGGATCCGTGTTGGCGTTGATGGTCACCTTTTTGGTTTGGGCATTTTTCTTTCCCTTTGAGTTGAATTTCACCTCAATCTCTCCTTTTGCCCCTGGTGCAATCGGCTCTTTCGGGCATTTGGGAACAGTGCAACCACATGAGCCCTTGCACTTATCCAAAATCAACAGCTCGGTTCCCGTGTTGGTGAACTGGAACATATATGTAGAGGATTCTCCCGATTCCATGGTTCCGAAATCATGATCGTACGTATCAAATGTCATCGTGGTCTTGGGACCGGCGGGTACCGGAGTCTCCGTTTTCGCTGGATCAAAGCTTCCGGATTTTCCCGGGCTGGTGTTCTCCGGAAGTTCACGTGTTGTTACTTGCTCCTCACCGGGACGTGAGACGGCTTTCGAATCGCTGGAAGGTGCATCGCATCCCATAATGGAAAGTGCCAATACGGCTGTCGCGATGAAGGAATATTTCAATTTCATGTCTTGAAGTTTTTGGGTTCAAAAATAATGCATCAAAAGGACTTATGCGCAAGATTTGTTTTTTCAAATGTGCCATCCTGTAGAATTGCAATCGCTTTCTGCAGACTTTCGTTTAAGCCGGATATAACGCGGTAGAAAGTTGACTGTTTGAGCGCATTTCTGCCGATCATTGCCTTTAAGCGCAGCGTGATGGCTTCTCCGGAAGCTTCCCAGCCCTCCTCATCGAATTCAACGCCTTCCTCGCTCACGAATGCTTGGAATTGGGAGATCAGCTCATCCGTCACTTCAAAGCGTTCGACGAACGCATCCTCTGATCCGTACTTGACCTCGATATCATCGCGGTTTTCATCGACGTACGTCAAGGCAAAGCGACTGTCCAGTCCTTTCCGCAAAATGCGACTGAAATACGCCGAATTGTCTGTGGTGTCAATGGGGACGAACACATCCGGGATGATTCCGCCACCTCCATAAACCGTGCGTCCTTGGATGCGGGTGGCGAATTTCAGGCTGTCAGGCAACACAAGGCTGTCAAGGCTCATCAACTCGCCTGATTCGAAGCGTTCATACTTTTCTTTTCGGTAAGCATCGACGCCTGCGTCGTATGGTTTCTGAATGCATCGCCCAGAAGGGGTATAGTATTTCTGAACGGTTAAGCGCACAGCCGATCCGTCTGGCAAGTTCACGGGTCGTTGAACAAGCCCCTTTCCAAAGCTGCGGCGACCGACGATAAGCCCTCGGTCCCAATCTTGTACAGCACCGGAAACAATTTCTGATGCAGAAGCCGATCCTTGGTCAATCAATACGATGAGCCTTCCTTTTTCAAAACGACCTGGAATGCGCGCATGGGTGTCTTCCCGAGGGAATGATCGTCCTTCGGTATATACGAGTAGTTTGTCTTCAGACAAGAATTCGTCGGCCATCTGGATCGCTGTTCGGAGCATGCCACCGCCATTGCCTTGCAAATCCAAAATCAAATCTTGCATCCCTTCGCGCTGGAGTTTTGCAAATGCGGCATACATCTCGCTCATGGTGGTTTTAGCAAAGCGATTGACCTTGATATAGCCAATGCTCGGAGAAACCATGTACGAGGCATCCACAGAGAAAATGGGGATCTTGTCCCGGATAATCTCATAATCGATCAGGCCTTTTTCACCACTTCGTTTTATGCCAACAGTGACTTTCGTTCCCTTAGGTCCTTTGAGGAGCCGCTGTACATCCTTGTTGGTTACGCCTATTCCGGCAACGACTTCGCCATCTACAGTGACGATTCGATCACCTGCCATGATGCCAAGTTTTTCGGAAGGCCCACCAGAAATGGGGGAGACGACCATGATGGTGTCTTTGAAGATGTTGAATTGAATTCCAACGCCCTCAAAATTTCCGTTGAGCGGTTCATCCGCCGCCTTGAGGTCTTCCTCCGGAATGTATACCGAATGCGGATCCATTTCCTCCAACATGCCTACAATGGCCGCCTCAACCAATGCTTCAGAATCCACATCATCCACATACAATTGATTCACGTAATAGAGCAAGGCGTTAAACTTTCTTCCCTGCTCTTCATATTCCTGTCCCACCGCATGGGGATTCCATAAAAAGATTCCGATGAAAAGAAGAGAAACGCTGAGAAAAGAAAATCGTCTATGCATCGGTCGCAGATGGATTGAGGGGGTAAGTTACTCCGTGATGGTGGGGTTGAAAAATGTATGCACCCCCAATTTTCCCCAATTGTTTTGGGATTATCGGCTTAATTTCGCGGTTCAACTTGCAACGGAATGATTACATATTGGAAAGAGAATGACCCAATGGCCCTGATGTTGGGATGGATGTTTTGGATGGCCGCGATTGCATCGATGGCACAGGATAGTTCGGTGACAGCGGACGAAAATGGATGGATTCCCGAGGTGGTTTTGGAATTCTCGGCACCCAATGTGCAGCAGCTATGGAATCGTGCCTTTTGGCATGAAGAGAATACGGGGAAAACCATGCAGGGCGAAATCATCGAAGCAGATGTGGATTTTTTCGAAGCAGCAGTGATGACTGTGGAAGGCAACCTTTCCGTGTGGAAGCTTAGCGTCAAAGTCGAAGATGCACCGGCGTTGTGTGTGTATTTCGATCAGTTCCACCTGCCCGTGGGATCACAGCTAACGCTAGAGTCCGCTGCCGGTGTTTTCAATGTTCCTTATGTGGAAGGCCCGGTGGATTACACCGAAAACAATGACCATGGCCTGTGGGTTAGTGGCGAAATCCCCGGAGAACAAGTCGTCATTCGCTATGCACAGCCATTTGAATCCATCGGAACTCCACAGTTGAACATCAACGGATTGGGGTATTTTATTCGCTACCTGTGGTTGGATGGAGAGTATGACTTGCTGACGGAAAACAACCGAGGGTCGGACCCTTGCGAAGTGGATGTGAATTGTCCAGAAGGAGAAGATTGGGTTTGTCAGCGAGATGCGGTGGTTCGCCTTCGCATTTCTCAGAATGGAGGAATATTCTTGTGTTCAGGAGCCATGGTCAACAACACGGCGCAGGATTGCCGGCAACTCCTTTTGAGTTCCTTTCATTGTGCGGATGATATGACAGACACGGATTGGGCTTTGCTGAAGGTGCGATACAACTATGAATACTTTGAATGCGAGAGCACATCCAGCTTCAATAGCCACACCCGTACAGGAGTCTATTTCCTCACCAGTTCAGATGACGCGGTAGGCAACAACATCAATGGATCTGATTTCTTACTCATGGAAGTAGAGGATGAGATCTTCGGTACGTGGGTGCCGTTTTATGCTGGATGGGATGTGTCGGGGTCTGCACCTCAAGAAGGGGTGGGCATTCACCATCCTGCAGGAGATCGAAAGAAAATATCGACCTACACCAACAATGCTTCAAGCAGCAGCGCTTACCACCCGCAAGCTCATTGGCGCGTGACGTGGGTAGAGACAGAAACCAACCACGGTGTGACGGAAGGGGGGTCTTCTGGCTCGCCTTTATTCGATCAGAATCAGCGCATTGTTGGGACTTTGACGGGAGGAGCATCGTATTGCACGAACCCAACCCAACCGGACTATTATGGGAAGATGAGTTACCATTGGGATGGAAACAATCCCATTTCGGAAGAGGAGAAACTCTATAACTTTTTGGATCCTATTGGAACGGGCTTGGAGTGGTTGGACGGAAGCTACGTAACCGAATTTGAAACGCCGTGTGCGCAACAATCGATCTGCGGTATCGTGGATGTTGAAGAAAACTGGCTGATTCAAAATCCGTGGAAACTGCGTCCGAATCCGGCGAATGAGTCGGTTGCGATCGATTGGTCCGGAGAGATTCGAGCAGTGGAAATCCGGTTGTACGATAACCTGGGGCGTTTTATCAAATCCATGGATGTTTCCGGATTGGAGATCCCGTCATTCTCCGTTGCTGCGTTGGACGCAGGACTCTACTACGTCACCATCCAGACAGCAGGAGGGGCTTCGGCCACGCGCAAGCTGGTGGTGGATTAGTCAGTGGGCTACCCATGTGAGCTTCGTGAGCTCGACTCGGGTTTTGAATGAGCCAAATAGAACCAAGGCGGTGCTTTGATTCAATTCGATGACCTCACCTCGTTCCTTGCCACCAATTCGCAGACGCACAATCGAACCCACTTGGATGCGTTCAACGAAATGCTTGGGACGCTTTTTGGGCTTTCCCCCAAGAATGGCCTTGCGTTTTACCGCAGCGGACTTTGAGGCGTCGTCCAGCTTCGCCCGTTCCATGGCCAAGTATTTGCGCACGTCTTCGAGCAGCTCTTTGTTTTTGCTTTCTGCAGTATATCGATCGACGAATTGTTGGAGTTTTCGGCCCCGGTTGAGGGAATTGTTTTGTTCTTCTGCTACTCCGTGCTGGTGATCGGCCCGTTCATTCAGGTGCTCCCTTTCCGCTTCCATGCGTTGACGGAGTTGGTCTAGCTCCAAGTCTTTGCGAAGGCTGCGGTCGGTCAACTTGGCCAGGGTGTTTTTCTCTTTTTGCAGTTCACCAATGAGTTCATCCAATTGGACTTTTTTCCCATCCAATTTGTTTTTGGCACGTTGGATCAGTTGGTCTTCGATGCCATTGATGGTTGCAACTTCGAAGGTAAAAGAACTGCCGGGTGTGCCGATATCGAGCTTGAACAGAGGTTCCAAGGACTCCCGGTCAAAGCGCATGGAACCATTGAACGCATGGGGCAATTGTGAAGCACGAGATTTGATGTTGGCATAGTGCGTCGTGATGACTCCGTAGCACCCCCGCTCATACAATTCTTCGAAAAAAACTTCGGCCAATGCACCACCGAGTTCAGGGTCTGAGCCCGTTCCAAATTCATCCAAAAGCAAAAGTGACGTAGGCCCCGCGTGCTCGAGGAACCCCTTCATGCGATTGAGCCGGTAACTGTATGTACTAAGTTGATTTTCAATGCTTTGATTGTCCCCTATATCGGTGAGAATAGTATCAAACCGTCCCATTTCACTGGTGGGATGAACGGGAACCAGTAAGCCGCTTTGGAGCATCACTTGAAGCAACCCGACCGTTTTGAGTGCAATGGATTTTCCGCCGGCATTTGGACCGGAGATCACCAACATCCGAGCCTTGCCATGCAGTGCAAGCGTTTGCGGTTCAGTGGTCAATCCCATCCGCTCATTTTGCATGTAGAGGAGCGGGTGGTATGCTTGTATCAAGTGAAAACTATGGTCATTTCGTAAGCCGGGCAGATCGCCTCCAAATTGTTGAGCAAGCTGCACTTTGGCACGGATCCAGTCCAATTCAACCAACAGCTTTTGGTACGCTTTGATGAGTGGTAAAAATTGGCCAATGGTACGCGTCAACTCGCGGAGGATGCGCAGGATTTCTTTTCGTTCATCGTCCCGAAGCATCTCCAATTCAAAATTGAGGGAGACGTTGATCGCTGGCTCGATAAACGTGATGCTACCATTTTTGGATTGTCCTAGCGCCGAGCCTTGGACTTTTCTTTTGTGGGTGCTATTGACAGCGAGCACCCGTCGTTCGCTGATAAATCCCTCCTTGGTGTCAGCCAGCCACCCGCGTTCGCTATAGTCCTTGAGCACGCGAACGAATTGGCGGTTGACATTTCGTTTCACGCGGATTCGTTCCTCCCGAATTTGGACGAGTTTGGCCGAAGCATCGCTCTTGACCTGGCCTTTCGCATCGAAGACGCTGTCAATGGCTTGGATGATTTCGGTGGTGTGGTATACGTTTCTCAAGAGGTAGGACAACCGTGGAAATGTCTCTGCTTTCCCACGAAGTGCCTCAACAACGTCATTTACAGTGATGGATGCCGTTCGTAATCGCTGAAAACTTTGTTCCTCTAAAACGGCTTCTCGAATCGATAGCCACTCGATTTCACGGGTGATTTCTTCGCACCCTACAGCGGGGAATGCATGGCCCTCTCTCTTGATTTGGAGCAATTCTTTTGATTCCTCCAGCGCACGAACCATGTTCTTTCGATTTCGCAGAGGACGAAGCTTGAGCGCTCGATCTTGAGCGGTAGGATTGTGGCAATGGGAGAGGAGCAATGCTCGAATGGCATCAAACTCCAAGTCACTTGCCGTTTGGTCATCAAACGCCTCCATTTCATCTCCGGAAAAGCGAAATGAACCAACCGGCTTTGATGCAGTTGACTTCGATTTTGAGTCTTTTTCGCGGTTATTTGAGGACGGAGCCATGACGGTCAGATCAGCGTGTCATTGAGGTTTTGGTTCCTCTCTGAGCCCCATCCGCGTTGTGCACAGGTGTCACTCAGAAATTCGAAAACGGCCGTGCGATTGTTGGCGTCAAACCAACGCACATATTCCATGCGCTGAAACCAGGTCATCTGCCTCTTGGCAAATTGTCGGGTGTGTGTTTGAATAGCGCTGATGGCTTTTTCTTTTGAGATATAGCCGTCGAAATAGTCAAACCATTCCCTGTATCCAACGGTTTGTAATGCATTGAGGTGGCCCAAGGGGTGCAGCGTTTTGGCTTCCTCCTCCATGCCCGAAGCGATCATGTCGAGCACGCGGGAATCGATTCGTTCTCGGAGCAGATCCCGATTCATTTCCAATCCAATCACACAAATGTCGAAGGGTCGTTGAGCGGGTTGATGGCGATGGAAAGAAGAGAATGGGCGCCCGCTTGCCAAGCAAACCTCCAAGGCCCGAACGACGCGCTGTGGATTGGACTGGTCCATCTTCGCATAATGCGCAGGGTCCAACGCTTTCAATTCCTCCAGTAAAACGTCCAATCCTTGAGCCTCCATCCTTTTCTGAAGTTCCAGGCGAATTTTGACATCCGCAGGGACATCATCCAATCCCTCCAGTACAGCCTTGATGTAAAGACCGCTCCCACCTACCATGACAGCTGTTCGGTGGTTGGCAAACCAAGATTCGAGCCATCGAAGAGCATCTGTGCCATATTGACCAGCGCTGTAAGAATCGTTTGGTTCCAAGAAATCAATCAGGTGATGGGGTACGGCAGCTCGCTCTTCGGGAGTTGGTTGAGCTGTGCCGATGACCATCTTGCGGTAGACTTGTCGGGAATCGGCATTTAAGATTTCACATCCAAGCCATTTGGCTATGCCAATAGCCAAGCTTGTTTTTCCCACAGCAGTAGGACCGATGATGACAATCAGCAATGGCCGTTCGCCGGGTTGCAGCGGAGGGGATTGGTCTGGGGTGTTCTCTAAATCCTTCAAGGGGATGGAATCGCTTCAGAAAAGGTCGTCGTAATCATCGATGTTGTCCATTCGTTCATCCGATTTTTCGTCATCGTCATCGCCTTGCAGATAGGCATCCAATTCCGGGTCGCCAGTGGAATAATCAGCATCTTGGCCTTCACCGCTCTTCGCTTGTTCGACTTCCTCCGCAAGGAGTGCCAAATCATCCAGCCCTTCTGGTTGTCGGCTGTTCGGATCCGGAGCCTTTCCAAATTCCAGTGTTAGCCTCGGATAGGAGACTCCAGACTCAGCTTCAGCGATGGCAAGTGGTTCCAAGTAAAAGCACCACATACGCAGGTAGTCGTACACATACACCCCTCGTGCTGTGAGATCAGGAAGCAATTCGTCGACCGTAGAACTTTCCATGGAGGGCAATTCTGGTGACATGGACATCAGCGGAATCTCATCGCCACGATCCCACGCTTCGTTGCTCTTATAAAAGGATGCCATCTCACGTGCATTGTTCCATTCAAACGCATCCAAAGTCGCCAAATGCAAATGCTCCAGAGGTGCTTGCATGTCGATTTCGATGTCTCGAAAGATGTCTTCTTCGGTATCTAAAATGACCCGGAGCTTGAGGATGGCAGCCATGGCTTAAAGATAGGCTTTCGCAGCAATTGGGTCGATGTGATGGTGGTTGGCATGAAACACACACGTTTTGTTTTTGATTAGCAAAAATTGCGGCGATTCATGGTGGATTTGGAATTGGTTGGCAATCGCTTCACTGACGTCTCGATGGTTCAATAAATCCAAGAGGTAGGGATGAACCTCATTTGGGAGGTCCCATTGCTGCTCCGTTAGCTTCTTTGCCATACGACTGATGCTACAACGTGTGCTGTGTTTGAACAAAACTACGGGGTGTTGCTGAGTAGATTCTATCGCTTCCTGCAAAAGTTCCAAGGAGTCCAATGTTTTCCAATCCATATGAAAGGGTAAATTTGTTCCTCAAAAGTACCACGACTCTATGGACACACGCATCATAAAAATTGCTCTTGCTGCAGGCAGCTTGGCTTATGCTATCTCCTTATTTATGAAAGGCCACATCGGAAACGGTGTCGGGATGATCTTGGTCTGTGCCCTTTTTGTTTTGATGACCTTGCAGAGCATGCGGATGATTATGGCATTCGTGAATTTGCGTCAGCAAAAGATGGATGATGCGAGGAAATGGCTCGGTCGCGTTAATCCGAAACATTTGTGGCCCCGGAGAAAGGGGTACTGGTATTTTTTGATGGGCAGCTTGGCCATGGAACACAACATGAATGATGCTGAGCGTTTGCTAAAAGAAGCGCTTGAAATCGGCTTGAAACAAGATCACGACAAGGCAGCGGTAAAATTAAACTTGGCGGTGGTAGCGTCTGCAAAACGCAAGCCTAAATTGGCAACGGTCTTGATTGCTGAGTGCAAACGCCTGGACAAGAAAGGCATGCTTAAAAAAGACATCAAACAAGTGGAGGCCGCTATCAGGAATCCACAAGTCATGCGGATGCGTGGTAGGTAAATGACTGTTTACGGCAATTGTTGTTTTTCGCGCATGACTTGAGCTTGTTCCATTTGATGTTGAATTTGACGCATCAAATTCAAGCTTTCGCTTTCAGCTTTCTCCCAAATGCGGGCAATTTCACTGCTTGATCTTTCAGGCGGTTCATCCAATTGGCTGAGCAAGTTGGCCATGCAAGCGTTGCCGTCCCTCACAAAACCCCGCGCTTCTCTTTCGCATTCAGGATAACGCAGCATGAGCCTCAATGAGCGCTCAGTGGCTTCATTGAACAATACGTGCATGGCACGGCGTATGTCTTGAACGGAGGGCATGGAAGACGTTGGTGTTGTGAATCAACTCACTGACAACAAGTTCCAATGTAGTCCGTATTGGCATGCAAACCAAATGGATGAAAAACCGAGCTCAGGAAGCCATTAAATCGACCAATGCAGTTTCCAAGCGGTGGTTGGCAAGGAATTGTTCTTCCAAATTTTCAGCAAAAGGAAAGGCGGTGTCGAGTCCCGCTACACGGACAACGGGTGCGTCAAGGTCCTTCCAGCAACGTTCATGGATCCGTGCACTAATCTCAGCACCAACGCCTCCGGTCATGGTGTCTTCATGGAGTACCAACGCTCGGCTGGTCCGTGATACGCTTTCCATAACGGTGTCTTGGTCCCATGGGAGCAATGTGCGCAAGTCAATCAGCTCGATCGACCATTCCGGGTGTTGCGCGATGACCTTCTCAGCCCACAGGACGCCGAGCCCGTATGTGATGATGGTGATGTCTTGACCGGTGGTGACCGTCCGTGCTTCTCCTATGGGAATGCGGTAGGCCTCTTCTGGCACAAGGCCGCTCAAAGATCGGTACAAGAATTTGTGTTCGAAAAAGAGCACGGGATTGGGATCTTCGAAGGCTTCGAGAAGTAAACCCTTGGCATCCTCAGGTGTCGATGGATAGACGATTTTCAATCCGGGAACATGAAAAAACCACGCTTCGGTGCTTTGGCTGTGAAATGGGCCGGCCCCTACATTTCCGCCCGTTGGCATGCGTACCACGACATCTGCGGCCTGTCCCCAACGCCAATGGATCTTGGCGAGATTGTTGACAATTTGATTGAAACCGACCGTGACGAAATCGCTGAATTGCATTTCCATCATGGCTTTTTTTCCAGCGATGGACAGCCCCAAGGCAGCTCCAACAATGGCAGACTCACAAAGTGGTGTGTTGCGTACCCGCTCTTTTCCAAACCGTTCAACGAAGCCGTCGGTCACTTTGAACACGCCACCATAGTCCGCGATGTCCTGCCCCATGAGGATGAGGTTGGGATGCATTTCCATGGCTTGTCCCAAACCATCTTGGATGGCATCAATCAACCGCAATTTTCGATTGGACCCAGAGACTTTTGCAACGGAAGGCAGCGTTGATGGAGGAACCTCGGCAAATCGGTCATTCAATTCAACAGAAATATCCGTTTCAATTTTAGGTTCTGCTGCCGCCGCTTTGAGCCCTTGGCTGATGGCATTTTTGTGCAATTCTTGAACCGAAGCGATCAGCTCATCGGTGAGAATGCCGGCCTCCTTTCCCCATGCGGTAAAGCGATCGACTGGGTCGATTTGTCCCCAATGTTCAATCAATCCTTCCGGGTAATATTTAGTTCCAGAGGCTTCTTCGTGGCCTCGCATTCGGAAAGTTTTGAATTCCAAAATGATGGGGCGGGGTCGCTTGCGAACTTCCTGGGCTGCGTGCTGAACCGCATGGTACACAGCCAAGATGTCATTCCCATCGACTTGAATGGCGTCTTGCGATGGAATTCCATATCCAATCGCTTTATCCGTGAAATGCTCGCAACGGAATTGCTCTTGGGAAGGAGTGGAAAGTCCCCATGAGTTGTTTTCAATCCCTATGATGACGGGCAATTGCCAGACCGCGGCTACATTCACCGCTTCGTGAAAATCTCCTTCTGAAGCGCCCCCATCTCCAGTAAATACCATCGTCGCCTTACCGGAAGTATCTAGTTTGTGGGCGAGTGCAATCCCGTCTGCGATTCCGAGTTGGGGTCCCAAATGCGAAATCATCCCTACAATGTGGTGCTCTTTCGAACCGAAATGAAATGAGCGATCGCGGCCCTTGGTAAACCCATGGGCTTTGCCCTGAAACTGAGAAAACATTCGGTCCAATGGAATGCCTCGGGTCGTGAAAACGCCCAAATTGCGATGCATCGGGAGAATGAATTCATCCGGTTCCAAGGCTGCCGCAGTCCCGACAGAAATCGCTTCTTGGCCCATCCCGCTGAACCATTTCGAAATCTTGCCTTGCCTCAATTGACTCATCATTTTCTCCTCTATCATGCGGGGAAGCATAATCTGTGAAAACAACTGCTGAATGGCTTGATTGCTTAGCGTTCTTCGATCGAAGCGAAGGGGATTGTGAGGGAAGTCACTGGTGCTCATGAGATGAGTTGCATGAATGGTGAAGTTACGCCGTTCCGCTTCTAAGACCATGCGGTTATCTTCGCCATATGTCAGCACAAGGGCGGTCGAGTAAGTCAAAGTTTAAACGTCGAAAGGAGGCGTCAAAGCCGCAAAGAATACTTTCGCCCATCGGTGAAGTAGAAGTGCGGCTGCCTGTAGAGGCTGCTCACCAATCTGAATCCTTTCGAACGGCTGTTGCTGCCGCTGCGGGATGGACACCTGAAGAATTGGGAGATTACCGTGTTATTCGCAAGAACTTGGACGCACGTCATCGGCCGGTTCAGGCCATGTGGTTGACACAGATTGCTCAAGTGGGCCATGTGCTTCCGAAGGATAATTTTGTTGCACTGAAGCTCCCCGCGTTGGACGCGGATGCCCCAGAAATCGTCATCATTGGAGCGGGGCCAGCGGGTTTGTTTGCTGCTATCGAGGCGATTCAGTCGGGTTTTCGTCCGGTAATCATCGAACGCGGCGCACCCGTCCGCCAACGCAGAAGGGACTTGGTGAAAATCACACGCGATCACCGGGTCGATCCCCATTCCAATTATTGTTTTGGGGAAGGAGGTGCAGGAACATACAGCGATGGCAAATTGTATACCCGAAGCCATAAGCGGGGTGACATCCGCGGGGCGTTAGAATGCCTCGTTTCATTTGGAGCTGATCCGAATATTTTGGTGGAATCACATCCGCATATTGGCACCAATAAGCTGCCCGGAATTATCGAATCCATGCGCGAATCCATTATCACTTCAGGAGGGGTTGTGCACTTTGGTTGTCTTCTGGTGGACATTCAAACCGACGGTCCAGAAGGTGCTGTTTCGGCCGTCATTTGGAAAGAGGTCGACAGCCAGGAGCAGGTCACGTATTCTTGCCAATCCGTTATTTTGGCAACGGGTCACAGCGCTCGAGATGTATTTCACCTCTTGCATGGGAAAGGATGGAAGTTGGAGGCGAAGCCGTTCGCCATCGGCGTCCGGATTGAGCATCCGCAATCGGTGATTGATCAAGCTCAATATCATGGTGAGCCAAGGGGGGATTGGTTGCCTCCAGCTTCGTACAAATTGGTTTGTCAAGCCAGAGGTCGTGGCGTGCACTCCTTCTGCATGTGCCCGGGCGGAATCATTGCTCCTTGTGCTACACAGGACGGGGAGGTGGTGACCAACGGCTGGTCTCCTTCAAAACGAAACAACCCTTTTGCAAATTCAGGGATGGTTGTGCAAATTGATGAATCTATTTGGGAAGCCGAGGGTTTTTCTGGCCCGTTGGGAGGATTGGAATTTCAGCAGATGATTGAAAAGCGATGTTGGGAGGCCGCTGGCAAAACCCAGCGAGCCCCGGCTCAGCGTTTACATGATTTCCTTGAAGGAGACAAGGAGTCGAAAGATTTGCCAACATGCTCATACTTGCCAGGCATTGTATCGGTCAATCTGCGCTCCTTGCTACCAGAATCTATTGCAGAACCGTTGGCGGAAGGCCTTGCGACTTTTGGTAAGAAAATGCCAGCGTTTATGCATGCCGATGCGGTGTTGGTCGCTCCAGAGTCCAGAACGTCTAGCCCGATTCGAATTCCTCGAGATAACGACTCCCTTCAGCATCCCGATGTTCCAGGCTTGTTTCCTTGTGGTGAAGGTGGAGGATATGCGGGAGGAATTTTGTCAGCGGCTTTGGATGGCACCAAGGTGGTTCAGGCCTCTGTTCGCAGGTTTCAGGACAGAGCTTAGGTAATAAAAAAAAGGCCAACCCCGCAAGGTTGGCCTTTTTTTCAATTATCAGGTGATTCAAAGGGAATCAATCCAAATTCAATGCAGCAGTGTTGCCGTTCCAGGCATTTTGAATGGCGTTTGCTTCGCTCATTTCAACCATGCGGCCATTGATTTCTCCAATGATTTTTGCTTGATCAAAGCCATTGGACTGCAATTCGGCAAGCTTTGCTTGAGCCGTAGACAAATCAGATACCGAGGGAGTGACGAAAAATAAATGACTCGAGTTGTTGAATTTTCGAACCACTTCTCCAGATTCAAGCATAGGCCCAACTTCTGCCATATTAAGGTCGTAAAGTTCTTCAGCTAACTGTACGCTGTATTTGGTGCGCAACAGTGGAGCCAAGGCATTGGCGATGGATCGGTTGTCTGTTTTTACCACAGGTTTGGCATTCTCTTTGTTGGCTTTCACGGGGATCGTGGACTTTTTGGACCCAAACGTTTTGAGCAACCTCAATTCTGCTTGTGTCCTTCCTTTGGAGTCCACGGGAGTCACTTGGCTTTGTGGATCCTCAGATTCGACGCGTTGGAACATTTGAATGAAGTCGCGGGGATCAGAATCTTTCGGGCTCAAAACGGCAGCCCACTGTTCTTCGCTCAACGCAACGCCTTTTTCATTGACCCGGCGGTGAGGAGAATTTGGTTCTTGGTCCTTGAAATCTGGCACACCGTCTTTGTCCATGTCTGTTGGGCAACCATGTTTGTCTACCGGCGCACCACCTTCTGTGCCTGGACATTTGTCCTTGACATCCTCTATGCCGTCTCCATCCGCATCGGTTCCCAAACGAAGCAATTCTTCTGGGTATTTGATGCGCGGTTCTGCATAGGTTTTACCCAATCGGATTCCGATGCCCGCCTGGGCAGTGGTGAGCCAATCGACAAAACCGGGACGAGGATCCAAACTTGATTCTGTTCCAGCGACCATGGAAATGGAAGCGGAAGCATAAAGTCGACTTGTCAAGTTCAAGTCCAATCCTGCTTGGATGGGAATACCCCATGAACGGTTTTTTTGTGTAGATGTTTCGAATGTGTAATCATGGGAGAGCATGGTTGCTGCCTCTTGAGCATTGGCTGCATCCTCGGCCATGTCGTACACTTGACCATCGCTCCAGTAGTGGTAGGCGACCCCATTCGCATCGGTCAAATCCGTTTTGTTGGATTGGTTGACGATGGAGGCTCCAATGCTGATCCATGGCTGCAAATGGCGCTCGTTGGAATACGGAAGGTGAAAGCGAATGCCAGCACCTAGTGCATTCCATTCGGACATTTCGTGCTTGCGATCAGCTGCGGTCAATCCCAATTTCCCCCACTGTGTGTGGGCTTCAAGGGACATGAATGGTCGCAGGCTGGTGGATACCGCCAATTGAGAACTATACGTTCCTGTTCCAGAAATCTGGATGCCGTCTTCCAAATTGGAAGATCCGGTAAAACTTGTAGGGCCAGTCAAAACACGAATGCTCGTTTGAGCGAACAAAGGGTTGAGCTGGACGCTGAGGGTCGCTGCCGTCAATAAAAGGATGCTTGCAATCCGCATGGGTTCAAAGGGATAAGTGAAACTTTTCACGTTCCCCTTTACGCCAGTGGGTGCAAAAAGGTTTCGTTCGATTGTAAAAAAAGACGAAACGCTATTTTTATACCCTGAAAATCATCATTTCGCAGGTGACTTGAGGATTCTATCCGCGGCCTCGTTTCCGAATTGCATGCCCATGGCTACGCCCATTCCACCGAGACGAACGGCCGCATGAATGCCTGGAGATAGGATGCTGTGTATGGGCATGCGGTCGGAACCGACTCCAAGCCATCCCACCCAATGATGACTTATGGGAATATCTAGTGCGATAGGCCAAATACGGTGAAGAGTTTGGAGCAATCGCTTTTGAATGACGCTCTCGTTTTGCAGACCCCAATGACGGCCTCCTCCAATCAACAGCCGTTCACCAATTGAACGCGCATAGACATACCCGGCATCCAAATGAACCGTTGGTTGAAGCCCCAAGCCGGGAATCGGTTCGGTGACCATCACATGATTGGGAGCGGAAGTGACATCGAGATTTGGCGCGAGTTGTTTGGCAAACGCATTCGTAGCGACCAAGACGTTCTTCGCATCAAACCAGGTGCCTTCCGCATCGCTTTCAGCAATGCAAACCTGCGGATTGGGGTTGCTCCGGACACCCTTGACATGGCACCCGTTGATGATGGTGATGCCTGCATTCCTCACCTTTTGAATCAAGCTTCCCAGCATTTTTCCCGTATCAATGGAGCCTTCCAATGGCGATGCAATGCAATCGGCAATCGCGGGGGCGTTCATCTCGATGAAGCCTTCAGCTAACGTTCGCTTAAATGTGGACGGTTCTCCGGTCACTGGCTGAAGCCACCGGTTGATGTCCTTTAGTTCATCGTCGGTTGGTGCTTGAATCGAGGAGTCGAATCCTTTTAAAAACAATTCCACGCTACCGCAAGATTGGTAACCAATGGCTTCATCTCCCAAAGTTTCCCGCAACAGTTGGAGCCCTTCCCAACGTTTGCGAACAAGTTCCAATGCAGCTTTATCTCCCAATGATTGCCGGTCTTCTTGCAATTCGGTGGCACTTCCAAAGCATGCAAACCCCGCATTTCGGGTGCTTCCGCCTCCACTGAACGGATGCCTTTCGATGACGCTGATCTCCCAGTCCGGACGAAGTGTTTTTGCCCGCAATGCTGCTGAGAGTCCAACAATCCCTCCTCCAACGATCAACAAATCCCGGTCGCTGATCCACTGTTTCGACTCCCAATAACTAAATGCCATATTTTTACGTTCTAAGAACCTGATGGAAAACGACCATGCCAGACCCAATGTGCCAAAATAGGAGGATTCTCCATACAAAGACACCAGTCCAAGCTGCGTGGCGATTGGTCCTATGTTTTTTCTTGGTTTTTTTGATTCAGACGGGTGGGAATAATGCCCAAGCCCAGGAAGATTTGTTTTTAGTTTTTGGGTCCGTGAAAATAGAGGAATCGAGCAAACGCCTGCCGGGTGTCCGCGTGGTAGTTCTGCAGGATGGTCAGGTTTTCGATGAGTTGATGACGGATGCGAAAGGCGATTATGAATTTGAATTGCCCTTGCGCCATGATTACGAATTCAGTTTCGAGTTCGACGGCCATAGCAACAAGCGGATTCAGGTCGATGCTTCAGGCATTCCGATGGATGTGAAGGGCGATCGAAACATGGATTTGGACATGACCTTGTTCCCGCTCCCGGAGGGGTTTGATGCGAGCATCTTTGAAAACCCGTATGGAAAAGGGGAATACGATGATGCCAAGAATACAGTCGTGTTCGATAGCAACTTTACGGTGCGTATGCGGAACAAAGTCCAGGCGGAGTTTGCTCGGTTGGAACGAATGGAAGGGGAATTGGAACAAATGCAGGACAATTTCGAAGCATTTTTGGACAAAGGAGACCAAGCGATGCGGGGAGAAAACTGGCAAGGGGCGTTGGACATGTATGATTCTGCGTTGTCCCTTTTTCCGGAAGATGCGACCGCTATATCGAAACGTGGGGAGGCGCAGGTGAAGTTGGATTTAGCCAACGCATCGGGTCAATCTGAAGCTGCATTTCAAGCCCTGTTATCGGAGGGAGAGTCAGCCTTGGCCTCGGATAGATTGGATGATGCCCGGAGCGCCTTTGAATCTGCTGCAGAAATGAAGCCGGGGGCACCTGAGCCTGAGCAAGGATTTCGGGATATCGAAGCGCGAGAAGTCGAATTGGAGCAGGATGGGGAATATTTGGAATTGATTGCTGAGGCGGACAATTTTTTCGATCGTGAGCAGTATGATAAGGCCATCAAGGTGTATTCGGAAGCCAGTGACATGAAGCCGAGCGAACGTCATCCACGTGACCGGAAAAAAGAAGCGCAAACCCGGTTGGATGACATCGCGAGTCAGGCTGCGGATATTGTAGGTCGCACGGTCGCTTACGAGGCGCTGATTGATGAAGCCAATGATCTGTACCGCGATGATGATTATGCATCAGCGTTGGTGAAATATGAGGAAGCATCGGAATTGCTTCCAGCAGAGCGTCTTCCCCAAGACCGAGCGCAAGTATGCCGTGAGCGCATGGCTGAAGCGGAGGAAGAAGAATCGGCGAGCCGGGACCGTGAAGCGGAATTGGCTGCGCGTGAATCATCAAGAACTGAATTACGTGAAAAGCGTGAGCAATACGACACCGTCAAGCGTGAGGCGGATGTTTTGTTCCGCAATGATGAATACGCTGCTGCCATTGAAAAGTATGGAGAGGCGTTGGAGGTGCTGCCAGATGAGCGTTATCCGATGCAACGCATAACAGAGGCCCAAGAAAGATTGGAGGAGGCAGATGCGAAGGAAACTGCGCGGGCATCCAAGGGGAAAGGAAAAGATAAATCTTCGGATGACCGAGCGAGCAACAATGACGGGGGGGCATCCGATGATCAAGCCGCGCGTGAAGCCGCGCGTGAAGCTCGTGAAACAGAGAAAACAGCAGCGAGTGAGGCACGTGCATCTGAAGCATTGGAAAACCAAAGTGCCGCGGAATCTCTGGATGTTGAATTTGAAGAATTTGTGGAGCAGGGAAATGGAGCCTTTGAAGAGTCTTTATGGGACGTAGCAAAAGATGCGTATGAGGCAGCATTGGAATTAAAACCAGGAGATCGTTTTGTCACCAGTCGGTTGAATCGCATTGAGAATGCCAAGGATGTGGTGAGCTCAACGGATTCCGGCGCAAATAATGATGATCGGTTGGCTGCGCTGGAAGCGGATCGATTGGCAGCGGATCAGGAAATGCAGATGGCAGACGAAGATGCAGAAGCGAAGCGAGATGCGGAGCGCCAGCGTCGAATGGATGAAGAGACGGCAAAGGAATCGGATGAAGCAAACCGCCGACGCGACAAGGAAGAAGCGGCACGGAACAGAGCACAGGAACTGGCTTCTGCCATGAACAGCCAGGAAGATGATGAGGTTGAGCGGTACTATCAAGAAGCATTGAAAAGTGAGGATCGCGCTCGAATGATGGAAGTGGAGGAGAGGAAAGCAAAGGATGTGGCATTGAAAAAGAACGCTTCGGTTGCTGCGAGGTCCCGGGTCGAAGAGGAGATGAACGAAATGGAAGATTTGAAGTCCACCCAAGCAGCCATGGTGGATGATGGTGAAAAGGCTCAAAGTCGTCGATTAGAGGACTCCAAAGAGCAGCAATCCCGCTATGATGAAGAAGGGAAACAGTTATCCCTCCGCGGTCGCCGGTTGATGGAGAATAGGCAGAAAGAAGCCAATGAGTTGCATGAGGGTCAGGCAGAGATGAAGCGGGATCACAGGCGTGATTATGCGTTGGCTGTGCCAGAGATGGTTGCGAAAAAGCGGAATTGGAGAAATCTATTCCGGGGCATTCGTCGGTCGGCCGAAGATCGCCGCAACGTCAAGAGGGATGCCTCGGAGAAATTGGCCACCACGTACAGAGACATAGGACAGGGTGCGGATATCCGAATGCAGGAACGTTGGTTGGAGACGAAAAGAAAAGAGAAAAAGAACAGCCAGTTTTTGGCTGAACGTGAATCGCAAGCCTCCCAGCGAGCGTATGAAGAAAAAAAGGAGCGTGAGTCCAAGGTGAACACGGAGCCGAGATCACCGGAAGCCATGCAATTGTCGGAGGAGGACTCAGAAGTCTTGATGGGGATTCACGAGCAATCCTACGACATCCCCAATGGTTTGGTGGTGGAGCGTACGGTCCGAAAAGCCAACAAGGTTGTGCGGTACCGAAAAGTGGTAACCAAAACAGGCGTTTACTATTTCAAAGGAGAGAGCAGCATCACGATTGATACATGGAAACGTGAAACGTCGGTTATTCTCGATTGATGCGATTGAACGAAAAGAACGATGAGTCGAGGCAGCGCGTGTGGGTTGCGATTTCATTGACCTTGTTCTTTCATTTTGTGGTGTTATTGGCATTGTGGGTGCAGCCGTTGCACGGAAATAGCACCCCTGAATCGCAGTATGTCGAAGTGGGATTTGATGTGCCTGAAACGGGGGAAACGCTTCAAGAACATTCTTTGGAGGAGCTCCTTTTCCAGCGCATGAATCGTGAGGTCGCGAATTTGGTTTCGGATGCATCGAAGAGCACGTCATCCGACCGTCAATCCTCCATGGCGGAACCGGATGCTATGGCGGCTGAGGTGGAAGCAGAGCTGCGGGCAATGGAGCAGGCTGAATTCGAGCGACTAGCTGCGGAAAAGAAGGACTTTGGTTTGGAAGGCGTGCCGGATGACGGAAAGCGCGATCAAGTACAAACGTTATCCGAATGGGATCGGCGATTTGAGGGCCAAGTAACGGTCGAGTTTGACTTGCCGGGAAGAGACCAACTTCTCTTGGATGTGCCGGGTTACCGTTGCCAAGGAGGGGGAATGGTGGTGCTCAATATCGAGGTGGCAGGGGATGGGTCAATCGATTTGGCCGATTTAGCAGGAGTGCAGGTATCTCCTGGGAATGGTCAGGGAGTTCAAGAATGCTTGGTAGAGGAGGCGTTGAAGAGTGCTCGGCGCTCTAAGTTCCGCGCATCGAAAGGTGGTACCACCTCTGGAACTTTGACTTTTCGCTTCATTGCTCAACAATAGAACGTCAAAAGAATGATTGTCGTACTGTTTCGGGGGCGTCTTGCTCGCCGTAAATTGGGGCTTCATTGGAAGAACCTGTGCAGTACTCGATCGATCAACCCTTGCGCCTCGGTGTCATCCGCGAAGGCAAAACCCCTCCGGACCAACGCGTTCCATTGACGCCAGCTCAATGCATGGCTTTGACGGAGAGATTCCCGAATTTGGACATCGTAGTTCAGCCCAGCCCTGTCCGGCGTATTCAAGATGCAGAATACGAAGCAGCCGGTGTCAAAATGCAGGTGGATTTATCGGATCGTGATGTCTTAATTGGCGTCAAGGAAGTCAATGCTGAAGACTTAATCCCCGGCAAGACATACCTCTTTTTCAGCCATACCTATAAGCTTCAGCCTTACAACGCTAAGTTGTTAGCAGCCATCATCGATCGCAAGATCCGCCTCATTGATTATGAGATGCTCAAGCGCCCAAGTGGCAAGCGAATCATTGGTTTTGGCCGATGGGCAGGCCTCGTAGGAGCCTACAGTGGAATCCGAGCTTACGGATTGCGAAGCGGACGATTCTCACTACCAAAAGCCATCGAATGTGTGGATTTGGTTGATATGCTCGCTCACGCAAAAACAGCGGATTTACCCGATGATTTCCGCATTGTTTTGACGGGCAATGGAAGGGTGGGGCAAGGTGCACGTGAGGTGCTGGATCACATGAAGTTGAGGTGTGTCCACAAGTCGGACTTTGTGCGCATGGATTTCCCCGAGCCGGTATTCACGCATTTGGAGGTGGAGGATTACAACGAACGCACGGATGGAGGAGCGTTCGACTACAAGGCATTTGTCGATGACGCCACCGACTACCAGAGTGCCTTTATGCCATTCGCCAAGCGTGCCAATATGTTCATAGCTGGGCATTTTTGGGCCGAAGGAGCACCGTTCCTCTTTACCCGTGAAGACATGCGCGACCCCAAATGGTCCATGGAAGTGGTGGCGGATATTTCGTGCGATATCGACGGCCCTGTGGCTTGCACTCTCCGGCCGTCTTCCATTGAAGATCCTTTGTACGGATACGACCCGATTGCAGAATCGGAATGTGCATTTGATGCGCCAAATGGATTGACCGTTATGGCGGTCGACAACCTTCCGTGCGAGTTGCCACGAGACGCGTCAGAAGGTTTTGGCCGTGAGCTTATGGAGCATGTCATTCCGTTGCTGGTGGCGGGCGACGATGATGGAATCTTGCATGCAGCATCAGAGACTACATTGCAAGGCACGCTGAACGCGCCCTTTGCGTATTTGGGATCGTATGTCGCCTACGGGAAAAGCGCTTCTTAAAGGATCCGTCCTCTCCGCAACTTTCCACCTCTCCTTTCCGTACTTTTGTTATTCGCTCTTGCGCGTTTGCGCATGGGGTTGTTCTTTGATTTATGGGGCCGATTTTGGATTTGACAGCAAGATGATAAATCGTGTAAGCATGCCGAGCACTTGGAAGACCAGCTCGTTAATCTTGAACTTCTAAGTCAGAAATGACAACACTTCCTACGCGCTCGCAGCTTAATCGACTTAGTCGATTGGCATAATTGCATCACCAAGTGGTGCAACGGGCTATCCCGAAGCAACGTACGGACCCTTCCGTTGTTTCAATGGGTATCAGGCAAATGGGACTAGTTAAAGGTGTGTCCGACACCTAGCGCGAAATTTACTGGACTAAGCCGTTTGGTGGACTGTTTGTGGTCAGCCTCCGGTCGAAACTCAATCGCAAAATAAACATGTAGAAGTCACGGTGTGTCCTTGTTTGGACGGGGGTTCGACTCCCCCCGGCTCCACCAAAAATAAACCTACTCAAACGAGTCGGCTTAAATTTACTCTATGATCATTTTCTTCTCTACAGTATTGTCATCGTAGATTTAGAGTAGTGGGGAGTTGGGCTTACGTGTTGTTTCTCTACCCAAAAGATCTGTAATTCGGACAAGTTGTTTTTCGAAATGGATTTCTTCAACCGTTGATGACGTTTCATCCAGGATGCATCTGGCACAATTGCAATCTGCTTTGTCTCGATCTCCCTTCTCCAGGAGATTCTTCAGGATGCCCAGCCCACCCCGATCAGGGAGGAGGTCCCTATCTCAATACGGTGTAGGTTCAACGCCGAAAACCATCCTTGTGGATTCAAACGGCTATCTAAGTCCGGCCTGAGCCACACGTCTTTTCCTAGGCGTATATGTCCCTTTGAAAGCCTACCGCAACTGTCCTGCGAGGAACCCCGTCGTCCAGGCTGCTTGGAAGTTGAATCCGCCGGTGATTCCATCGATATCGAGCACTTCCCCGGCGAAGTACAATCCGGGAGTCACCCGGCTTTGCATGGTGGGGAAATCCACGTCAGACAAAATGACCCCTCCGCACGTGACGAATTCTTCCTTGAACGTGGTCTTTCCTTTCACCTCATAGATGTCATTCAGCAAGGTGTTGATCAATTTGTTGCGTGATTTCTTGCCTAGCTCCAACCACATAGAATCAGGATTAAATCCGGACTTCTCAATCAAGTAGATCCAGAAATTTTTAGGAAGATCAAATGGACATGCGTTGGCCATTTTCTTCTTTCGGATTCCCGGCAACGCTTCATCGATGATCGTCAATACCTGACTTTCATCGGCCACCCCTATCCAGTTTATCTGGATGTTGAAAGCATACCCCTGCTTCTGAAGCTCCCTCGCGCCCCAAGCCGACAGTTTCAAAACGGCCGGTCCACTCATGCCCCAATGCGTGATAAGCACGGGGCCCTGGTGGGCAAGCTTAGTCCCCTGAATCCGTACGATGGCATCCTTCACGACCAGTCCCATCAAAGATGTGACAGGCTCCTTGGGTATGTTGAACGTGAAAAGAGAGGGGACTGGCGTATTCGCTGTGTGCCCCAATTGAGTGAGCCAATCAAATCCTTCTGCTTTGGGACTTCCGCCTGTGGCCACGATCACTTTGTCGAATCGGATTGAATCAAGCAGGAAACCACCACCATCAGGCACAATAGAACGGATAGGAGACTTCATCTTGATTTCCACGCCGGATTCATGGGCCTCCTGCATCAAGCAATCGATGATGGATTGCGACGAATTGGTCACGGGGAACATCCTGCCGTCCACCTCCGTCTTCAATGGAACGCCTTTGGAAGTGAACCACTCCACGGTGTCCTTGGCTTCGAACACCGAGAATGCCTTCTTCAGTTGCTTTCCACCTCGGGGGTAATTCTTCGCCAGAGCGCTGGGCGTAAAGCACGCGTTGGTCACATTGCAACGGCCGCCTCCCGAGATTTTGACCTTGGCGAGCAACTTGCTCGTTTTTTCAAAAATGACAACCCGAGCAGAGGGGTGATGCTGAGCAACTGAAAGCGCGGCAAAAAACCCTGCAGCTCCTCCTCCAATAATTGCCACCCTTGCCTCGTCTTCCATGGCCGCAAATTTATGCCATGCTCATTCCCTTCGCAAAAGGCGGTATGGCCTTGCTGGATGCTGGGATTTCGGATCGGGCTGAAGCTCCCCGGCGACATGTTGGAGGATTAAAAAACGGGCATAGTTTCAAAGCAAACGGGCTAAAGGGCCTCGAGGCCATCTTTTGTCATAATCCACATTTCTTCGTCAAACATCCTGGTCGTTGAGTGATCATAGAATGTAGCCATGTTGGCAAGTGAATGAGCCGAATCAGAGCTGACGAAGACGGTGTCTCCAACAGGAATGGAAAGGACCAACCGAACATGTTGGCCTCTATACAAATCCGTTTTAGGAAAAGTGAAATGCGTGGGAAATTCGATCGTCCCGTCGGCTCTCCATGGCACATCGCAAGCGATGTTCTTGGCACGTTGTCGTGCCTTCTTCCGGGTCGGACCAAAACTACATTGCTCTATAGTCAATTCCGTTTTTGAATCAAGGCTCGGACGTACATCCAAATCCATCGCCACCAAATTCATCGCATAGGCCGATTCTTGATCGAGCCTCCACATATGATTGAGATTTGTCGTAACATCATTCGGTTCGGAGTCATATTCAATTGCTTCAATCGTTGTTTTGTGTGAATCATTGAAACGATGTAAGGTCTCACTTTGACAGAATTCCTCTTTGGAATCCAGGCCAATGCGACCACCTATGGTAAAGATTGCAATCAAACCCACAAAGGAGATCAATAACCCAACTCCCAGTCCAGCGCCCATGTGGCGAGTGTTCATTTTAGTTCGGAAGATCAGCCGAAGGACAAGCCACGTGAAGACCGCAAAGGGAAAGGCCAATAGCAGCATGGCCCATATCCCTATATGATCGGCGATAGGGCCTGATGGCAGGATAAGTTGAGAGATGTCTCGGAGAAAATGCAACTCAGGCATAAGATGATTTCCTCCAATCTCTATGCTTTCAATTCCAGTCAAAACGCTAAAGAAAATAATGGGTGCGGTCAATAAAAACAAAGTCAAAACTCCTAAGAAAATCCATCCGATCCAGCGGAAAAAGAAGAAGATCACCTTGCCGAGTCCTTGGAGCACTTCCCGAATAAATGCCCCCAGTTGATTTCGAAACTTTGATTCCCGAACCACTTTGCCCACATGATCAAATTCCGTTTGGACCCTTGATTTAATGTTCTCGAAATTGGCGGATTCGCCCCGCATGACCAATTGTTCCGCAACCGTCCTGGCTTTCGGTGTAATGCTCCATAACAGCAGATAAATAAAGACGCTGAAAGGTCCCAATAAGGCTATAGAGAGCACAAACACGAGGCGAAGAATGACCGGGTCCAACCTGAAATAATGGCCCATGCCGGTAGCTACCCCACCGATGATTCTGTTCCTGTCTTCACGGTAGAATCTCCTCATTCCCGGATCTTTCGGATCCTCTTTTTTGGATGATTGTTCCTCGTTCGATGGATCTGTGTCTTCTCGGAAATCGGATGCCTCACCCATTTGTGAACAGGCTTCAACTACGTCGTTGAGTGAAATGACTTGTCGCCCCGATTCTAGCGCTTGTTGAAATAATTCAGCCATACGCGCCTCGACTTCGACGATAATTTCATCCTTGCCTTCCATCTCCCCAAGTGCATTTTGCAATGAGATCAAATAGGCCTTGAATTTGGCATGCGCTTGTTCATCTAAATGAAATAGCAGGCCAGAAAGCTCGATGTCTACTGTTGGATTCATGATTTGGTTGAATTCGGAGTGTTGAGGGAGTTTACAGAATCGACAAAAGCTACCCAGGTCGTTTCCAACTCCGCCAATAGATTTTCGCCCTTTTTCGTGATTTGATAATACTTGCGTGGTGGGCCTGACGGGGATTCTTCCCAGCGATATTTGAGCATATCGGCATTTTTCATCCGCGTCAAAAGTGGATACAATGTGCCTTCAACTACCAGCAAGTCAACCTTTTTTAAGGCGTTGATGACATCAGATGTGTAGGCCTCTTGGTGCTTGAGAATGCGAAGAACACATAACTCAAGCACTCCTTTTCGCATTTGCGCTTTGGCTTTGTTGCTTTCACTCATGGTGCAAATGTATGGGTAAAGCTTGGTACTTTGCAATACATAGTAGTGTTTTATCAAAAATAAACTGAAGAAACGCCTCATATTCATGAATACACAAGGGGGCTTTAAAAAGCCCCCTTTAGTTGGTTCCCGTGTGTGACGGGCGTGAAAGTGTTTATAGTACGTAGGTTATGAGGGGGATTTAAATCCTCTTAAATCCGATCTTAAACGGTTTGAAATCAGTCGTTCAGGATAACTCGGTGCATGGAGGTTCCAGCGGATGATTGAATCCGGATCAGGTATATCCCCGGCGCAAATGTTCCCAAATCCATGTCCATTGACGTGGCTGCAATGCCGTTGAATTCCATGATAATTCGTCCGCTCGAGTGAATCGCTTGAATGGATTTCTTCCCGACTTCCATGTGCGTGATTTGGAAAGGTCCATTGGTCGGATTGGGGTATGTTAATATGGACGGTTGGTCCAAAAAGTTCACAAGCGACGTGTCATCGACCAATACCACAGCACTTTGGCGACATCCCGCGGCATCCTGCACAACGACCAGGTATTCACCCGCAGCCAAATTTTCAGGATCCGAAGGGTCCATAGTACTCAGAACATACCAAAAGACAACGTAGGGCTCAGATCCGCCTGTGATGGTCACGTTTCCTACACCTGAGCCCGTTCCATCATCTCCCGTCGATGAGGCCGATACTTCCAAAGGATCTCCGTCAGGCTCACCGATTTCAAGGGTCCATGATTCGCTGCACCCCAAAGAATCAACAACCGTTGCTTCATAGACTCCAGCGCCCAAGTCTCCAAAGAATCCCGAGTCTGCCATCATGGGCTCCATTCCACCCATCGCATCCAAATAGTACTCCAGCCCCAATTCAATGCCATCAACCTCAATCCAAACTTCTCCATCAAGCCCGTTCACACATGCATTGTCCGCCACATCATAATTCACATTCAACGTATAGCATGAGTCATCATCGATTGTGGCCTCCGAATCGTAGTTGCAGGCTTCCTCATCCATGCATCCGATAACAGGGGGAAACATTATGGCATCGATGATGTGCAGATATCCGTTGTCCGCATTCAAATCGGGAGTGACGATCAGGCTGTTGGCGACATAAATACTGTCACCCACATGGGTTACCGTGGCGGTTTCTCCGCTTGCCATGTCAAGGGTCATTCCGTCTTCTAAATCAGTGGACGCGAACATGCCTGAAGTAAGATGATACAACAAGCCTGCAGCCAAACCATCAAGGTCTGATAGGACTAGTGTCAAATCGATTTCCTCAGCTTCGAAGAATGCCAGAATCGCTGCGTCCGTTGGGGCGAACAATGTGTATTCTCCGGGTGCATTCAAATCATCCAGTAAACCAGTTGCTTGGAGTAAGGTGTCTAGAATCGTGAGCCCTTGATCGGCGATTAAGTCAGCGAGGAAACGATTTGGCTCAATAACGGCGCTTATGGAATGGATCATTCCATTGTGCACGATTTCATCAGCGGATTGAATTTCAGCGTTATTCACGAATAACTCACCATCGGCTCCAGATGTTATGTACATCATATCGCCTGAATCGACCATGACCGCCCCGGCCATTTCCAATTCTACAGCAGATAAAAAGTCATCGTTCATGAAGTGGAAGCTCAAGAATTCATTCAAGTCAGGACCGAGCAATAGGTCGTAAATCGACATGTCATTTTCATTCACATAATTCAGGAATGCAGCATCTGTTGGGGCAAACAACGTTTTTGTTCCCAATAACTCAAATTCATCATCCATGTCCGCATACTCCAGAGCAATCCTCAAATAATTGTGACTCGCGCTTTCGCTCAACCACTCGTACATGGTCCATGAAGGCATCACCACTTCATTGGTGAAATGAACCACGCCATTGGTGGCTGACATATCCTGCACGGAGACTTCCGTTTCATTGGCGAATGAACTTCCACTGTTATTGGAGAAGGTCATTAAGGGGCCCAGCGCAGTGGTTGCCGAAGTCCCTGTTTCCCATTCACTGAAGACGACCATTTCTTCCGTAATTAAATGGTATTTCAGCAATTCCTCAGCGGCCGAAGAAGTCAGGAAGTCATCCAATTCTAGTCCCAATTCACTGGCATAATTCTCAACGGCTTCATCGGAAGGAACAATCAAGGAGATACCAGTCGAATTTTGAAGTACATCGGCCAATGCAAAATTGTCAGCGATCTGTTCTATGTGACTTGACGAAGAACTGGTTGAGATTAATTCATAAATGCTCATTTGCGCTTGAGTCGAAAGAGCAAAAGAGAAAAACGCGCTCAGAAGTAATACTTGTTTCATGAAAATTGAATTATGGTCTAGTATGTTGAATGCAGTTGATTGCAATTGACTGAAATATGTTGGTTCATGTTGATTTAAGGAGGGGGGTTTTTAATAAAGTTAATAACACAATCCCCATTTTGGGGGCAGCAGAGTGATTCAGGGAATGTAGCCGCCTCGATGAAGAATGGGCATCCATACGATATCTGGCGGGACCTCAAATTGACACAGAAGAACTCATACAGAGAGGTGCGCTGACCTTCTTGTTTACGCTCTCAATCGTTTGCGATAACTTTCTTAACGACCCTTCCGTCATCGTAGATATACAGCTGCAATGCTCCAGCTTCGGCACGCGATATTCGCCCCATCAAATCGACGATTTTGACAAGAGAAACTCCATCGTTTGATGGTGCATGGATATCTGTTGCGCTAGGGCAATAATTTCCATCAGGTGCCTGCAGCGGCAATGCGAAAGTGGAGTTGTTGATGAGGTCATGTACTAAAGGGTCCATGGATTCAAGCAGCGCTGGAGAATACGGCTCCCATTCATCGGCGATTCCCTGTGCTGTTTGAGCGTCGTCCAAAATTCCCATTTCCGTGACGATGGCCCAGTAGAGGTATTCGATGGCCATGCATTCGTATTCGCACGTCCAATCATCGTAATGATACCACGCTTCCTCTGGATATTCATCGGGGACAGACAAGAATTGACCACCACGAGCAACGTCCATGGCTTCAGTCAACAACGAGGAACCCGGTGCCAAACCAAACGCATCAGGGTGCAACACAACATGCCCCACATGGTTGATGGTATGCAGAACTTCTTCAACCGTGGCATCCTCACCCCAATAGCCCGGCTCACTTGGGTTGATTTCACCGGCATACAACACCGCGCTCACCCCGTCTCCCTCATACATTTCAAAAAACACGTCTTCGGCCATGGAGCCTTCTCCAGTAAATACAGGCATCATCGCATCGGCTCCGTCGAGCGCTTCAGCGAGCGCGAAATCATCGACGATGCCATCTTCATTTTGATCCAATAATTCTGCGATGACAGCCGCTACATGAAGCACTTTTTCTTCCGATATGCCTGCCTCAGCGAAGACCTCAAAACAGTCCAATACATGAACATATTGAGTGAATTCAACCAAAGCGGGATCATTGGGGTAGGGGTTCATCTCTACCGGCAAACAAACTGAATTCTGCGCGGAGCAACTCGTTATGCTAAGAGCGAAGAATGGCCAAATTAAAAATGCGTAAAACGTTGATATTGCTTTATTTAAAATTTGCATGGCTCTCTTTGATTGTCGGTTAATTTGCAATGAGCCATCGTTTGATGACCGTCCCGTCACTGTAGTGATACAACAAAATCTGACCAGGGGATTCGGAAACCACTCGCCCTAGACAATCCGTGATTTGCATCAACTGCGATGGAGTCTTATCACCAAGTTGAAGCACCGTATTGGACGGAGATGACAGACGCAAGGCCACGGGGCGATGATCGCTCATCGTTTGATCATATTCCCACCAACCTCCGGGCAAGTGCATGGCAATATCGATGGTCTCGACAAGAGAGCCTTCGTCTTCCCATGCGTCAAATAACTCATTGGAAATTAAAATATGATCGAGATGCGATGGCCAATTCGGAAAAGACCAGCCATTGCTTGAGCCCATCGCAATGTCCATATCCGTAAAAAGATACGATTCCGGGGCATCTGTGAATGGTTGAAACACATTGCTCGAGGCAGGCTCATCAATCAAATCATTTAAGTCTCCCAATACAATGACCCGCTCATCAGCCAAGTTCTCAGCAACATAAGTTTCGATGAGGGTGCTCGCCTCCAACCGTCTCATTTCTTCATCTCCATCGTCCTCCCATTCGATGGTTCCATTGCCACAGCATTTATAGTGGTTGTTAATCGCGTGGTAATCCAATCCGTTGTATTCAAAATGCAGCACCAAAGGCGAACGAGGAAGCGGGCTCCAAAAGGGCGATTCTGTATAGATTTCATAGGCATCGATGATCTCAATGGTCGCGGCATTGTAGACATAAACCAATCCTCCAAACCAGCCGTCCATCAGGATGTACTCATAGCCCTCTAGCTCATTGATCATGGAGGTAAATGCCGTGGTGTCATCAATTTCTTGAATGGCCCAGACATCTATTTCAATGGCCTCGATGACATCACTGACCGCATTGATTGTGGTTTCTCCGGCTTTGGGAAACCACTCGATGTTCCAGGTGGCAATTTCCAGGGCGGACTCAGTACCAAATGTGAGATCATCGAGGGTCTGAGCGATGGATGCCACATGCATGGATGAAGCCAGAAGAAAACCAGCAACACAGAAATAGAGCTTACAATTCATCTGAAACAAGAAAGGCGAAGGTTTGATGCCAAGTTAAGCAATATGGCCCATGAAGGATTTCTCGCTGAATTGCGGTCCTTTAACGAGGCCTGATCTCCCCTTGAGGCCAAGCTTTATGATTTCGTCAGCTTCCGAATTTGCTTCGCGGTAGGGCAGGAGTCGATGTGCGCGCCTCCAATGTGTGCTGTGCTCCGTAAAAATTCTTTCGTGATCTCACCGCCTGTAAACTTGAAGGTCTTCTTGAAAAGTTTGACCCAATCCGATAAATCCAGCGGTTGCTGCTTCTCAATCCAAGCTTTGAATGAGCCGAATTCTCGCTGGATTTCTCGCACGCGTTGCGCGTTGTAGATGACGGCATTGATTTTAAGCCGATTCCGAATAATGCCGGGATTGTCCAACAATTCTTCGATGTCTTTTTCGCCGAAGGACGCGATTTTATGGATGTCAAAATTGTAGAACGCCAGCCTAAAATGGTGCTGTTTTTTGAGAATTGTTGTCCACGAAAGCCCCGCTTGGTTGATTTCCAAAATGAGACGTCCGAAAAGCTCATCATCGGAATCAATGGGGAAGCCGTACTGGGTGTCGTGGTAAACGCGGTGCAAATTGTCTGCAGGTAAACCTTCCACGTATTCGCAATATGAACTTGGCTTTTCCATTTTGGAAAAATAGGGTGTCATCTCGAATTTCGGGGCGATTGTTTTTTGTTTGCGATTGGAACCATCAATTCTTTCGTGGGCGAAACGTGCGCTGGCAATTGACTTGGTAGTCCTGAAGTTTCTCAAATCAGCGACAGCCAAAGGAGGATGTCTTGGACAGAAACGACACCATCTCCGTTCAAATCCTCTGAAGTGCAGGTGGTACATCCGAATTGACCTAGGAGCAACAAGAGGTCGGCAACAGTGAATGCACCATCCTCATTCAGGTCTCCAGATAACAGGCACAGGCCGTATGAAAAAGTGGCGGCAGGATTAAAGTTGAGAGCCTCGGATTCCGTGCATCCAAGTACATCAAGCGCATCAGTAGAAAAGGTCAAGCCTTCCGCATACTCGACATGATCTCCAACCGATTCTTCCGTGGTACTGACCAATAAATTGATAGTCCCGGAAAGAGCGGAGTCATCGGTTATGGTAAATTGACCAATGAGATGCAGTGGCTCGAAATCTCCAAAAGCGGTCCCGAAAGTAAACCAAGCACCCCCAATAGAGTCTGCGATTTCCAAGGAAGAAGTGATGCTGCTTTCTACCCAATTGTTATCGGATCCGTGGATAGTGCTAACCGTTTGACCATCGCCAGGGTTGATGCCAGAGGAGAGCCATGTGGTGTACGCATTGGCAGGGAAAATTCCGTCAAAAGCGCTATTGTAGTCAGATACCACAATCGACGCAAAGTCGGCATAGCCAAATCCATAAAAAACGCCGTCCGTATCAATGGTTAACGGAGCATTTTCATGGCCATATCCCGCCAATACTTTGTCAGTCGGGCCCAGCAAATGTGCATACAGACGGTAGGTGATGGCTCCCGCGGGTAAAGTGTCTGTTAAGCCAAAGAGTTCAGTTTCATGCACCAGCCATTCGGTCAGTACCAAGCCTAAGACGTGGTGATCCGTGGTGTCCAACCAGGAAACGGGGCAAGAGCTTCCCACAAAAGGCAACATGGCCAAGAGGTCTTCGACTTCAATCCAGCCAGAACCGTCTACGTCCAATCCCTGGTCTGGAGTGTCATATTGCCCGAGCGCGTGCACAAGGTCAGCCATGCATATGCAGCCGGAGGAGTCGTAGTCGAAATATTCGCACTGAGCATTTGCTTGAAACAAGCTGGACAGAGCAAGTCCCAAAATAAAAAACCGATGTTTAGATGGCAACTCCATCCGCAGAAATCAGTCTTCCAAACTCGCGTAGGCGGATTCGAGATTTCCGTAGACTTGCGCGAATGCAATTTTGCCGTCGATTGTGAAATCGAATGATTCATACAACTTGACTTCGACTGTTTTACGCTCGGTAGAGTCAGTCGCAGGCTTGGAGATGGCCCACGTAAAATAACCTCGAACAGATCCGTCGGTTTTTTTGGTAATTGGACTGACACCGG
>JAPKCA010000088.1 GCA_028823145.1 Flavobacteriales bacterium | reverse complement strand
GGGTTGATGGGATCTCACGCCTCGCAATTGTCTCAAAAAGATCGTTGGTTGGTTATTGAATACATCAAAGTACTCCAGCAAGGAGGAGAAATGCCGGCGTTTGATGAAAACGGCAACGTTGTGAACTCAGCCTCTTCTGATTCGGAAGAGGCTATGGCAATGAATAGTTGATCATGGAATTCAAATTCGAAGGACGCGCAAAAACCATTTCACAGGTGCTCATGGGCATCGGCTTGGTTGCTCTGATCGCTGGTTTTATGACCGATGGTTCGGATCATCACCAAAGGTGGTGGGCCAATTTGTTGGTCAACGGCTTTTTCTGGTTCTCCATTTCTTTGGCGGCCCTGTTCTTTTATGCATTGAATTATGCAGTCGAAGCGGCATGGTCAGCTGTCATCAAGCGGGTGTTTGAGGCAATGTGGCATTTCTTGCCATACGGAGCGGGGGTCATCATCATCGTTTTGGGAGCAGGACATTTCTTCGATGCACATCACCTATACCACTGGATGGACGACACGTTGTACCACGAGTACATGGTGGTAGATGGAGATCAGTCGACCTATGTCGATGCCATGGAAGAGGGTGCAGTCGCCAATCCGAACTTCGATTATCTTATTGCACACAAAGCCGCTTTTTTCAGCCCTTGGTTCTTTTGGTTTCGCACATTGATGTATGTGGGAACATTTATGCTCTTTGCTCGATTGTTTCGCCGTTGGTCCTTGTTGGAAGACGAATCGCCGAGTTTGGATTTGCATTACAAACAGTTTCGCCGGAGTGCCGTTTTCTTGGTGTTTTTCGCCGTATTCAGCTCGATGTTGGCCTGGGATTGGGTAATGTCTATCGATGTCCATTGGTTCTCGACTTTGTTTGGTTGGTACCTGTTCGCCGGGATGTGGGTAGGCTTCATGATTTTCATGAACGTGTTGCTCATCTGGCTGAGGAGCAAGGGATATTATCAGGAAGTGACGGATAGCCATATGCACGACATATCGAAATGGATGTTTGCCATTTCCATGTTATGGAGTTACCTCTGGGTCAGTCAGTTTTTGCTCATTTGGTATGCCAATATTCCGGAAGAAGTGACCTATTACACCCAGCGATTCTTCACGGATTACCAGGTTCCCTTCATGGTTATGTTTTTTGTAAATTTTGCGGTGCCATTCTACACAATGCTGCCCCGAGATACAAAGCGGAATCCGAACTTTATCGTTCCAATAGGGTTATTGATTTTTGTGGGACACTTTGCGGATGTCTATTTGTTGGTCATTCCAGGAACGATGTTCGATCACAACGAGTTTGGATTTTTTGAAATAGGTTTATTCTTGGGATTCTTCGGTCTTTATTTGAATCGGACCTTGTCCGCTTTGAGCAAAGCGCCATTGATTCCAGTGAACCACCCCATGTTGCAAGAGTCGAAGGATTTACACTATTGATCTGCTAGACACATTACTATTGAGATAATGAAACTGCTCATTCTTCTTGTCATCGTCTTGGGCTTGGTAGCTGCTGTGCAGTTATCGAAAGTCTATCAACTCTCTATGTCGCTCCGCGGGAAGCGAGAAGAGGACATCTCGGAAGCGGACAATCGTTTAAACGGGAATCTTTGGCTTGCCTTTATGGTAGCTTTTTACGCTGGATTCATTTGGTTGCTTGTGCGCTATGGAGATTATGCTCCCCCATCGGCTTCTTTGCATGGTGAGGCGGTTGATTGGTTGATGGATTTCAACATGCTCATCATTTTTGTTGTGTTTTTCTTGGTCAATACGTTGTTGTTCTGGTTTTCAGCCAAGTACTATTACCGGGCAGATCGCAAGGCACAATTTTATGCCCATGACAACAAGTTGGAATTGGTGTGGACGGTGATTCCTTCGATTGTTTTGGCTATCCTCATTGCATATGGACTGCAGACATGGAATGACATGACGGGTGAGGCTTCGGATGATGCAATCCGGGTCGAATTGTATTCGAAACAGTTTGACTGGACGGCGCGTTACCCTGGAACGGATGGTGAGTTCGGACTGGTGAATTACAACCTGATCACCCCGTTGAATGCCTTGGGTATTGTAACTGAGGGAGGAGTGCAGGATGCATTGAAGGAGATCGAATTGAAGATCGCTAAAGTCGAAAGTGAGATCGCCTATGAGAAAGGGCATTTGATTGCAGAGATAGAGGCTTTGGAGGATAAACTTCATGGGGATCATCACGGTCATGGGCATGATGAGCATGCAGATGATCACGGTCACGAGGGTAGTTTTGATGCCATGGCTTCTGCGAGGATTGCCGAAATTGAGCATATGCTCGCATCGGGTAAATTGACCATTTTGACGGACGCGGCGTATGAAGCCAAGGAGGATAAATTGTACCGCTTGCAGCGTCATCGCCAGCGCATCATGGAGACCCGTAATTTCACATATGGGGAAGACCTAAGTGCATGGGATGCTGGAAAGGACGATCAGATTGTGAAGGGGGAATTCCATTTACCGCTGGGTCGTGAAATTGAATTTGTGTTTCGGTCACGGGATGTCATCCACTCCGCATACATGCCTCATTTCCGTGCTCAGATGAACTCAGTTCCTGGAGTGCCTACGCGATTTAAGATGACCCCGATTATTTCTACGGACTCCATGCGGATCATTTTGGACAATCCAGACTTTGATTACGTCTTGCTTTGCAACAAAGTGTGCGGGGCATCTCACTACAACATGCAGATGAAATTGGTGGTGGAGTCAGAAGAGTCCTACGAAGCCTGGTTGGCAGAGCAAGACGAGTTCTTGATGAAAGAGGATTCGGAGGAATTGGAAGAAGAGAAGGCAACAACGGAAGTTGCAAGTGAAACTATAACGGCATCCCTATAAATATGGGCGGACAAGCACACCACCACGAAGAAAGCTTCATCTCGAAGTTCGTTTTCTCGCACGATCATAAGATGATCTCCAAGCAGTTCTTGGTCACGGCTATCGTGATGGGAGTTGTTGCGGTTTTGTTATCGGTCTTTTTCCGTTTGCAGTTGGGATGGCCCGGCGAGAGTTTCTCCATCTTGGAAACATTTTTGGGAAAATGGGCGCCAGGGGGTGTCTTGGACCGAAATGCATACTTAGCACTGGTGACCATACATGGCACCATCATGGTGTTTTTTGTGCTCACAGGGGGATTGTCGGGTACGTTCTCCAACCTTCTGATTCCATTGCAGATTGGTGCACGTGATATGGCATCGGGCTTTTTGAACATGTTGAGCTATTGGTTCTTTTTCTTCTCAAGCATCCTCATGATTTCCTCCCTCTTTGTAGAAGGAGGAGCGGCTTCAGGCGGATGGACGGTCTATCCTCCTTTGAGCGCATTGCCACAGGCGATGCCGGGCTCAGGAACGGGAATGACCTTGTGGTTAATTTCCATGGTCTTGTTCGTGGTGAGTTCGTTGTTGGGTGGATTGAATTACGTTGTAACGATTATCAATCTGCGGACAAAGGGCATGTCCATGACCCGCCTTCCGTTGACCATTTGGGCGTTTATGGTGACGGCTATTTTGGGTGTTTTGAGCTTCCCCGTTTTGGTTTCGGCAGTCGTTTTGCTTTTGATGGATCGGAGCATGGGTACGGCCTTCTACCTTTCGGATATTTTCATTGGTGGTGAAGCATTGGACGTGACGGGAGGAAGCCCCATTCTTTACCAGCACTTGTTCTGGTTCTTGGGTCACCCGGAGGTTTACATCGTTTTACTGCCTGCATTGGGAATCAGTTCTGAGGTGATTGCAACGAATGCACGAAAACCCATCTTTGGTTATAAGGCCATGGTCGGCTCCTTGCTAGCCATTGGTTTCTTGAGTTTCATTGTTTGGGGCCACCACATGTTTGTGACGGGCATGAACCCATTTATTGGCTCTGTGTTTGTATTCACCACATTGTTAATTGCCATTCCATCAGCGGTTAAGGCCTTTAACTACATCACAACCTTGTGGAGAGGCAACATACGCTTCTCTCCCGCCATGCTCTTCAGCATCGGGTTGGTGAGCACGTTTGTTACTGGAGGGTTGACCGGAATTATTTTGGCTGATTCGGCTCTCGATGTCAATGTTCACGACACCTACTTTGTTGTTGCTCACTTCCACATTGTGATGGGGATGTCGGCCATTTTTGGCATGCTCGCGGGAATCTACCATTGGTATCCTAAGATGTTTGGCCGCATGATGAACAACAAGCTGGGCTTTGTCCATTTCTGGATCACCATTGTTTGTGGTTACGGAGTATTCTTCCCCATGCACTTTGTGGGCATCGCGGGTGCACCTCGGAGGTATTATGAGTCTTCGAACTTCGACTTTCTAAACGGGGTGATGGATTTGCAACCATTGATTTCCACGTTTGCTATTGTTGGTGCGATTGGTCAGTTATTCTTTCTGTTCAACTTCTTCTACAGCATTTTTTATGGGCAGAAGTCGGTTCAAAATCCTTGGAAATCGAATACGTTGGAGTGGACCACACCTGTAGCGCACATGCACGGCAACTGGGATGGTCCTTTGCCAAAAGTGCATCGTTGGGCTTATGATTACTCCAATCCAGTGCATGAGGAAGACTTTGTTCCTCAGACCACACCGGCCTTGCCGGGTGAGGTAATGCATTGATGTAGCTGATGCAAACCATTGCAACGGTTGAAAAGCCCCGACTGAGAAACTTCTCAGCGGGGCTTTTTTGTGACAAGACAGAATTACCTTGCACACCATGACGGAAGAATTCGATTTAAGAACTGAGGCGGATCAGCCGTCAGACGGCGACTTTGATCGCGTGTTACGCCCAGCTCGTTTCGATGATTTCACAGGGCAGAGAGCTGCTATGCAGAACCTTGAAATCTTTGTTCAGGCCGCCACACAACGGGGAGAGGCCCTTGACCACATGCTCCTTCATGGCCCACCAGGATTGGGTAAGACGACCCTAGCGAACATTGTAGCCAATGAGCTTGGGGTGTCCATTCGAACGACGTCAGGGCCTGTGCTAGATAAGCCTGGAGATTTGGCGGGATTGCTGACAAACTTGGAAGACAATGATGTCTTGTTCATTGACGAGATCCATCGGTTATCTCCGATCGTGGAGGAATACCTCTACAGTGCCATGGAGGATTACCGGATTGACTTGGTGATTGATACAGGCCCGAATGCGCGGACGGTGCAGATTGAATTGAACCCTTTTACGTTGGTCGGAGCTACAACACGCTCAGGTTTGTTGACTGCGCCATTGCGGGCTCGTTTTGGCATCAACTTGAGGTTGCAGTACTATGATGTGAAGACCTTGACGGACATTGTCCATAGGAGTTCGGGTATTTTAAAGATTCCCATTGAAGATTCGGCGGCCTATGAAATCGCATCGCGCAGCAGAGGGACCCCTCGGATTGCCAATGCACTATTGCGTCGGGTCAGGGACTTTGCCCAAATCAAAGGGGATGGGACCATTTATCAGAAAATCACAGAGTTTGCGTTGGATGCATTGAACGTGGATCGAAAGGGGTTGGATGAAATGGACAACCGAATATTATCTGCGATCATCGATAAGTTCAGAGGAGGCCCGGTAGGCGCAACGACCATAGCAACCGCAATCGGAGAGAATGCAGGCACTTTGGAAGAGGTCTATGAGCCTTATCTGATCCAGGAGGGGCTGTTGGTTCGAACGCCTAGAGGCCGACAGGCCACGGCTGCTGCATATGAGCATTTGGGAAAGAAACCCAGTGCAAATTCAGGACCCTTGTTTTCAGAATAGCCATGAGCCGAACAGCGCATCTTGCTTCAGCGAGGAAGGCCTGGTTGGTGAATCATGCAAAATCATTGGGGTTTTCCCATGTTGGTATATCCAAGGCGGCTTTTTTGGAGACTGAGGCGGATCATTTGGACCAATGGCTAAAACGGGGATACCAAGGTGAAATGGAATATCTAGAGCGGAACATGGATCTTCGATTGGACCCCCGCAAACTTGTGCCAGGGGCAAAGACGGTGGTAAGCTTGCTTTTCAACTACCACAATCCGGAAAAACCGATTGATCCTGCCGCTCCTCGGCTAGCGAGCTATGCTTTTGGAGAGGATTATCACTTTGTTTTGAAGCGCAAACTCAAGGATTTGATGCGCGCTATGCAAGAAGAATGGGGGGCCATTGAGGGCCGCGTTTTTGTAGACTCAGCTCCCGTACATGAACGGGCATGGGCCGCAAAAAGCGGTTTAGGATGGGTTGGAAAGAACAGTCTTCTGCTGAATCAAGAGGTGGGGAGTTACTTCTTCATCGCCGAAGTGATCATGGATGTTTCATTGGAGCCGGACACCCCTTCCAGCGATCATTGTGGTACTTGTACCCGTTGCATTGATGCGTGCCCAACGGGAGCCATCATTCAATCTCAGGTGGTCGATGGCTCTAAATGCATCAGCTATTACACCATCGAATTGCGAGGGGCTATTCCCGAGCCGGTAGCAAAGGATTTGGGTCATTGGATGTTCGGTTGTGACGTTTGCCAAGAGGTGTGTCCTTGGAATCGTCACGCTACCAAACACAAAGAGCCCGCTTTTGAACCGCACCCGGAATTATTCCACATGAAGTCATCCGATTGGGTGGAGTTGACAGAAGAAGTGTTTCGTGAAGTATTCCGCAACAGCCCCGTGAAAAGGACAGGATACAAAGGATTGATGCGAAATCTGCAGGCGATTCAAGCGAAAAAAACTTGATTCGATTTTAGGCCATTGAGACTTGGCTGAATGTTTGATTGATCAAATCGCCATACCGTTGGGCGAACATCTTCAAGCACCAACGTTTGAGTTGTTTTCGTTCTTCCCCATGCAGATATCTGACGCTTTTAGCCAATTCGCGAGCAAATAATTTGCGGTCGGAACTTACACGTGAAAGCACTTTTTTGCATAGATCGAGCATGGCGAAGAGATGGCGAGAATGGGTTCAAATTCTTAACGCGAATTGATTCGGTTTAGTATGTTCAGAAATTCGCTTGGGGGAGCTTTATTATCTTTGCTATTCAATCGAATGACCCTCCGCGCTGGAGAGGCCCCTGTGACCTGTAATCGCATGAAGCAAGAACTGCGCAATTTGGTCGATCGAAAAGTGCTTCTTGAACGAATGCATTCAGGCGATGAGGAGCGGACGACCGTTTCTTTTTACTGCTATGCGCGCATTCTGAATCCCGCATTTTTCCGCGACTACTTATTTATCCATTGGGAAGCCACGGGCGTCCTGGGCCGAACCTATCTCGCTCATGAAGGAATCAACGCGCAGATCTCTGTACCGACTGCCCTCTTCGATGACTTCAAGGCGCATTTGTATAGCATTTCATTCCTGGAGGGCATTCGTCTGAATGAAGCCGTCGATGACGGCCACTCTTTTTTCCGTTTGACCATCAAGGTGCGGGAGAAAATCGTTGCCGACGGATTGGAAGATGAGTCGTTTGATGTGAGGGATACAGGCGTGCACTTGGATGCCAAGGGCTTCAACGAATTGACATCCAAAGAGGATACCATCCTCATTGACATGCGCAACCATTACGAGAGCGAGGTGGGTAAATTCAAAGGGGCGATTACCCCAGACTCGGACACCTTCCGGGATGAGATTTCCATCGTCGAAGAAATGCTAGAAGGCAAGCAAGAGGAAAACATTGTGATGTACTGTACTGGAGGGATTCGCTGTGAGAAGGCGTCCGCTTGGCTAAAGCACAAAGGCTTTCCTAACGTGCATCAACTCGAGGGAGGCATCATTGAATACACCCGCCAGGTGCGCCAACAAGGACTGGAAAACCGCTTCATCGGCAAAAACTTTGTGTTCGATGAACGACGAGCTGAACGGATTTCATCCGACGTCATCGCCCAATGCCATCAATGTGGTGAACCTTCGGATGACCACACGAATTGCCTCAATGTCGGTTGTAACCTGTTGTTCATTCAATGCGCAACGTGCGCGAAGACCTATAAGGGCACGTGCGGAACAGCTTGTTGTGACATCATCCAATTGCCCGAGGAAGAACAAAAAGAGTTGCGTCGCGGCCAAAAAAAGGTCAATCGCATTTTCAACAAGGCCCGTTTGCGGGATTGGATGCACGAGGACAACGACCAATCTGGTCGAACACGTGTTATTGGTGTTCAGGGCCGTAAGACTCCGGGAGCGTAAGCGTCAATTTTAAGGTTCGAGTCCAGGAAGGGGAGCTTTAAAAACGAAAAACCACGCAGTCATGCGTGGTTTTTTTCGTTTCTCTAGTTCACATCAAAGCTCAAATTGGCCTAAAATCAATCCCACGAGTAAATACGAACGTGACCGGAGGAAGAGGCGTTGCCGTCGTTTTTATGCGCCCCAATAGCAACTGTCGTGCCGTCGGAGGAAAGAGAAACGCTCCAGCCGCTA
>JAPKCA010000087.1 GCA_028823145.1 Flavobacteriales bacterium | reverse complement strand
CATGACCCCACCACCCTTCGAACCGAGGAATATCTTCTCGACCGACATGCCGTTCGTGAATAAATGCACCGCCGACAGCTCCTGGGCCTGAATTCAGGTATTTGTAGCTGCACCAACAGGCAAAATCTACGTTCCATTCGTGCAGGCTGAGTTGGACATTGCCCGCGGCATGTGCAAGATCGAACCCACATATAGCTCCAGCCTTATGAGCAGCGAGGGCAATCCGAGGCATGTCCAGGAGTTGTCCTGAGAAATAATGCACGCCGCCCATCATCACCAATGCGATTTCGTCCCCATGTTTTTCAAGGACCGCTTCAATATCTTCCTCCTCAATGATATGGGTCCCTGGTCGCGGTTGTATTTCAATCAAGTCTTCCGCTGGATTGCCTCCGTGAAAACGGATTTGGCTGACCAAAGCATATTGATCTGACGGAAAGGCCTTGGCTTCACAAACAATCTTGCGTCGTTGACCTTCAGGTCTGTAAAAACTGACCAAAAGCAGATGCAGATTCACGGTTAGGGCATTCATCGCCACCACTTCGTGGGGCTTCGCGCCGATAACATGGGCCAACCCTTTTGCGAAACGAGCGTGATAATCTACCCACGGATGCTGGGCCTTGAAATGCCCCTCCACACCATGTTTCGCCCAATCGTCCAATTCCATCTGCAAAGCCTCACGGGCTTTTTTCGGCTGGAGCCCAAGGGAATTCCCCGTAAAATAAATGACGTCTTCTCCCTTGAATTGAGGTATGAAAAACTCCTGGCGCCATGAGCTCATGGAATCCGATGCGTCCAGTTTTCGGGCGTGTTCCAGGCTAAAAATGGTCGTAGAATCAGGATGCACGGGCGGTTCTGTTTGTAATGGGCTTATCAAAGGCTGAAGCTTGGGAGCATGAAGAGATGAATTCATGTCATGGAATCCGTTGACCCAACCTTTGAGGGGCTAATTTCGCAGGAAATTTGTCGAATCCATGATTTCTATGTCGCAATCCATCGATCGCACCCAATCAACGGCCTTATTTGAACGCGCCAAAGCCTTGTTCCCAGGTGGAGTCAATAGTCCGGTACGTGCATTTGGTTCCGTAGGTGGAACTCCTCTGTTTATGGAAAAGGGCAAAGGGGCGCATGTCTGGGACGCGGATGGCAACCGATTCATTGATTTTTGCTGTTCCTGGGGGCCTTTGATTTTGGGACATGCGCATCCGCATGTGGAGGAACGGATTATAGAAGCCGTTCGAAAGGGAACCACTTTTGGAACCCCCACCCGATTGGAAAATGAGCTGGGCAGTTTGATTATCGATCATCATCCGTATGTCGAACAAATTCGATTTGTTTCATCGGGTACTGAAGCCGCGATGTCGGCGATCCGTTTGGCGCGCGGGGTGACAGGACGATCGAAGATCATCAAATTCGATGGTTGCTACCATGGACATGTGGATGCCTTGTTGGTCAAAGCAGGAAGTGGATTGGCCACATTGGGCACATCATCTTCCGCAGGCGTTCCGGAAGCATATGCTCGCGAGACCCTGGTGCTTCCATTGAATGATCTGGAAGCCGTCGAACAATGTGTGTTGGCGTATAAAGATGAAATTGCTGTTATAGCGATTGAGCCCATTCCAGCCAACAATGGTCTACTCATCCAAGATGAATCTTTTTTGCGCGGCTTGCGAACGATTTGTGATCGCGAGGGTATTTTGCTGTTGTTTGATGAGGTGATTTCGGGATTCCGCGTAGCATTCGATGGTGCTGCTGGATTCTATGGAATACGTCCGGATGTCATGGCATTTGGGAAGATTATTGGTGGTGGCATGCCGGTTGGAGCATATGCGTCTACGGCTGAAGTCATGGCACACATTGCCCCAGCGGGACCCGTTTACCAGGCTGGGACACTTAGCGGAAATCCCGTTGCCATGGCGGCGGGAGCGGCTCAGTTGACAGAATGCCTGCGTCCAGGATTTTACGAAGACCAAGATCGTAGAACGCAACGGTTTGTTCAAGGGGTTCTGTCGCATGCCGAGCGTCAAGGCTATCCTTTGAGGATTTTTACTCGCGGCTCCATTTTCTGGCTGGCATTCAGCGACAAGGTTTGGATCCGTAAGTCGAGTGAAATCGATCCCGACAGCATGGCCTATTTCGGCAGGCTGCATGCTGCATTGCTTCGCCGTGGAATCTATTTAGGACCTTCTGGATATGAAGTCGGTTTTGTTTCTGCTGCACACACCGACGCCATCATCGATGAAGCAGTTGATGGATTTCGATTGGCGCTCGATGAGGTTTTTGCTTAGGCGAAGGATGCCATCCAAAAAACCGCTGCACCTTGAAGGATCAATAGACCATCTAACCACAAGCTGTAGATCGATTCTTTCCGTGGCCTGACGGCCCAGGCAACAAGAGGCATAGACAACGCGGCAAGAATTGCCCTACCCCAGTTCAGGTCAAAGGCGACGAATAGCCCAGCGCTCAATGCCAAGAAAATGATTGCGCGTCGGATGGATTCTGAGGATCCGAAGCGTTGCGGGAGGGTTTGAAAGTGTTTTGGATCAATGAACAAATCCCGCACGTCAAATGGCACGGTAATTCCTGCAATGAACAGGATTTGAGCAGTGAGGGAACCCCAGAAGTGCAAGGAGCTTGAGCTCCACCAATCAATTCCGAAATGAGCAGCCGGAATTGCTATGGTTGCGATGCCCCAACCCAACGCAATGGCCGGCAATTTGCATCGAGCGATGTCTCGCCATCCGCGTTGTCCTCCAAATGGATTAAAGGCATACCCCACACTGCAAATCCCTGCGAGCACACCAAGGGGCCAGGCTTGGATGAGCCGGGCATTCATCCCATTGTTATGAACGAAATAATAGACCAAGGCCACGGCCGCAGTCAAGGTCCAACCCACCAGCATTCGCCCGCCATAATTTCGCATAAAACGCAACCGGTTTGGCGGCACTTGTTCTGGATGACGGAACGACTTGATCCATCTTTGAAATGTGTACGTCCACCCAGTAGCTCCTCCAGAAAGAAGGGCGAGCGACCAATCAGGAGCCATTAACTCATGCAATGGGCTGAACACCAAGAGAGATCCCGCGGTGCTGGAAAAGGCGCCCAAGGCAATCCAAACATGTGTAAATCCAAGGCGCTCCACCATGATTCAAAGTTCGGGATTTCTCAGCCGACTTGCCCCATGAATTCCGTCTTGAGTCCATTGAAATACGGCATCACATAATCAAGGGGTTTATTGCTTAGTTCGAGCGCTGAAAAACTACATTTGTACCCTTATTCTAAGTTGCGCTATGCCTCTCGCCAATTTCGCCTCTCGCCATATCGGCCCTCGTAATGAGGACCAGCAGGTAATGCTTCGTACCGTTGAAGCATCAACGATCGATGACTTAATTGAAATGACCGTTCCTGGAAGTATCCGATTGCGTGAGCGATTGAATCTTACTGCGCCTTTAACCGAAAGTCAGTACCTCGAACACATCGATGGCATAGCCGCTAAAAACACGGTTTATCGGAATTATATTGGGATGGGATACTATCCTACAGAGGTACCCAGCGTCATTCGCCGCAACGTTTTGGAAAATCCGGGATGGTACACGGCGTACACACCATACCAAGCAGAGATTGCCCAAGGAAGGTTGGAAGCGCTTTTGAATTTCCAGACCGTGGTGTGTGACTTGACGGGAATGGAGTTGGCAAACGCCTCACTCCTGGATGAATCTACAGCAGCTGCGGAGGCCATGGCCATGGTGTTCGCTGCTCGTCCAAAACAGCTTTCCAAGTCGGGCGCGAATCGGTTTTTGGTCGACAAAGCGGTGTTCCCCCAAACGCAAAACTTGCTTCAAACACGGGCCAAATATCTTGGAATAGAATTGGTGGTAATCCAGCGTGCTGAAATGCGTTTTGAGGAAGATGCGGGGATTTTTGGGGTATTGTTCCAATATCCTGATGGAAATGGATTTGCAGAGGATTTAACGGGGATGATTGCCCAGGCACATGGGATTAAAGCTCAGGTGGTGGTTGCAACGGACTTGATGGCTTTGACTCTGTTGAAAAATCCCGGTATGATGGGCGCTGATGTGGCTGTTGGTACAAGTCAACGTTTTGGTGTTCCCATGGGATACGGCGGTCCCCACGCAGCGTTTTTCGCGGCAAGCAAGTCGTACAAAAGGCATTTTCCAGGTCGAATCATTGGAGTATCCAAAGACCGCTTGGGATCTCCAGCCCTGCGAATGGCGTTGCAGACGAGGGAGCAGCACATTCGCCGGGAACAAGCCACGTCGAATATCTGTACGGCGCAATCGCTGTTGGCGGTGATGGCATCGATGTATGCGGTATACCATGGGCCTCGGGGTTTGCGAAACATAGCAGAACGCATTCACGCTTCAGCCCGCACATTGGATGCGGCCTTGCGAGCGAGCAGCGCTTACGACCAACTCAACGTTTGCTATTTTGATACGCTGAAAATTTGTGTAAAAGGGGGAGCGGATGCCATGCATGCGTTGCGGGCGAGAGCCACGGCTATGGAGATTAACCTGCGCTATTTCCTCGATGGGGAACATGTGGGGGTGTCGCTTCATGAGCGTGTGACCGAAAAGGAATTGGTAGATTTATGTACTGTTTTCGGGGTGAGTCCCGTGCATGGAATGGAAGTGGATCGTGCTTTTTTGGGTGATTTGTGGAGAGATGTGGATTATTTGCATCACCCAGTGTTCAACCGATTCCGGTCTGAGACCGAGATGATGCGCTACATCAAGTTCCTGGAAAACAAGGATTTTTCTTTGGTTCATGGCATGATTCCTTTGGGGTCCTGCACGATGAAGCTGAATGCGGCCACGGAGTTGATTCCGATTACGTGGTCTGCATTTGCGGAATTGCACCCCTTTTGCCCACTAGAACAAGCAAAGGGCATGCGTCAAATGTTGAATGAATTGGAGTCGGACTTGGCGGAAATCACGGGTTTTTCTGGGGTGTCATTGCAGCCGAATTCTGGAGCCCAAGGAGAATTTGCCGGCTTGATGGTCATCCGGGCATTCCATGAAAGTCGGGGTGATCAGCACCGCGATATATGCATCATTCCTTCATCAGCTCATGGCACCAATCCAGCGAGTGCCGTGATGGCGGGCATGCGAGTTGTGGTGGTTTCTTGCGATGAAGCGGGAAACATTGACATAGCGGACCTTCAAGCCAAAGTAGAAAAGCATTCAGCGGAATTGGGGGCGTTGATGATTACGTACCCTTCGACCCATGGGGTATATGAGGAGGGTATTTTGGAAATCACCGGCATGATCCATGAACACGGAGGACAGATTTACATGGATGGGGCCAACATGAATGCACAGGTCGGCCTAACCAGTCCGGGTTTGATTGGTGCAGACGTTTGTCATTTGAACCTTCACAAGACCTTTGCTATCCCCCACGGGGGTGGTGGGCCAGGGGTGGGACCTATAGGTGTGGCCGAACATTTGGTTCCTTTCTTGCCGGCGCACAGTGTGATAAAAACGGGTGGAGATCAGGCCATTCATGCCATTAGCGGGGCACCTTATGGTAGTGCGTTGATTTGTCAAATCTCCTATGCGTACATCAAAATGTTGGGAGAACCCGGGTTGACTCGTTCAACAGAAGTGGCCATCCTCAATGCGAATTACTTGCGGAAGCGATTGGAAGGAGCGTATGACGTCTTATACAAAGGATTGAACGGCACCGTTGCCCATGAAATGATCTTGGATTGCCGGTCCTTTAAAGCTTCTGCGGGCATCGAGGTCATGGACATTGCCAAGCGGCTAATTGATTATGGCTTCCACTCGCCAACCATTTCATGGCCAGTGGCAGGGACCTTGATGGTGGAGCCGACGGAAAGTGAATCGTTGGAGGAATTGGACCGGTTTGCAGAAGCTATGTTGGCGATCCGGGAAGAAATTCTGGCCATCGAGAATGGTGATGCAGATCGCGATGATAACGTCGTAAAAATGTCTCCTCACACGGCACGGGAGGTGACAGCTACGGAATGGACACACCCATATTCAAGAGAAATGGCCTGTTATCCTTCGAGAGAAATGCTGGAAAGAAAATTCTGGAGCCCTGTGGCACGAGTCGATAATGCGTACGGCGATCGGAACTTGGTATGCAGCTGCCCGCCCTTATCAACTTTCGAGGAAATTCTCGGTTGAATTTAAGATTTTTAAATGTCAACGTCACCCGACTATATTTGTGCAAAATCTAATCACCAAACTGCTCAATATGAAGCAAATTTACTTTGCAGCTTTTGCTGCCATCCTTTCAACAGCCGTGACGGCTCAAGGGCTTTTGCCTGCTGAGGTTTCCAAAACATCGCAACTCCGTCGTGTGGAGGCTGTAAACCCTGCACAGAGCGTTGAACGCGATGTCATTTGGTCCCACGATTGCAACGTAGACAACTGCAGCGATTGGACTTTCGGAAATGGATCTGAAGAGGTGGGGTCACCTTGGGAGGACATCGATTTGAATTTTGAATGCACCACGGATGGACCTGCAGGTCCATACAACCAATGGGCAGGAGGTACAGGAGACTTCACGGCGGCAAGCGCTATGAACTCTACGACTGCGGCCAATGGCTTGATCATTGTGGATTCAGACTTGTTTGGAGCAGACGCGAACTACAGTGCGGCATGGATTGAAAACAGTTGGTTCCAAACAGCTGAAGCCATCGATTGCAGTTCTTTGGAATACGTGAGTATCTCCTTAGAAACGCGTTATCGCTGCTGGGACAATGGTGCATCTGATGATAGCGAGAAATGCTTGATTGAGATTTCTCGTGACGGTGTCAACTGGCCAGACATCAGCACATTTGCTGAGGTAGATGGTACGGTCGATTACGGTGATGGTGTGTTGGTGGCTAGCCGTTGGGAAGTATTCCCAGGCTACGAAACAGGTAGTGGATCAGACAACCCATCTTTGGTTGAATTTGACATCACATCCGCGGCGGGTGGTGAGAGCATGGTATACGTTCGTTTCCGTTGGTCTGGAACTTGGGGATACAGCTGGGAGATTGATGATATCTCAATCTATGAGACTCCAGCCAATGACATCCGTATTGACAATTACGTGTCATACACAGACTACAATACCACGTTCATCTACGAGTGCGGGGTTTTCGCAGAGGGCCAATTGGCGTCACTCGATGCTGCTGCAAAAGTGTACAACGTAGGCTACTTAGAGCAGACGGGTGCTATGATGACCTTGAATGTGAATGGATCTGACGCAGGAATGTCAGACCCGATGACGTTGGGTTACCAAGCAGTGGATACGTTGCGCGTGCCATTTGACATGAGTGCGGTTGGAACGTACGAATTGACTTACACGGTTTCTGCAGACAATGAGGATGAAAACCCAAGCAACAATGTGGCTTCTCAATCGTTCGAAGTGAGCTCGATGCATTACGGACGTGACAACGGAACCATGACGGGCGTTTTCCCAGGAGAAGGGACCGACGATTTTATCGCGCTGAATCCATATGACATCTTTGAAGATGTGACCATTTATGCAATTGATGTTGCAATTGTTGCGGGATCCGAGAACGGAACTCCTGTGATTGCTCACCTCTTTGATGGATCAGATGACAACTTCATCAGCGAGCAATACGGTGGATTAATGGTGAGCTCATCTGAATTGGATTTGGCAGCTGACTATACCAACGACGGAACAGAAGACGACATTGTTTGGTACACGTTGGTTCTTGAAGAACCATTTGAAGCTGCAGGTGGATCATTCATCGCTGCTGGTTTCGAGCATTACGGAGGAGCAAGCGTTCAGGTTTGGGAGTCTCAGTACGCCTATGACAACACGTGCTTTGTGTACGGACCTTTCGGTAGCGGAAGTGCGTATGACTGGTATTACACAAACGAAGTGCCAATGGTGCGTTTGAACCTTGACCCGAATGCAACAAACACGGTTGCCGTGGGGGAGATTGCTGAAGGGCCTTTCCAGCTGTACCCAGCATTCCCGAACCCTTCTACCGAAACAACACGCATTCAGTACCGATTGGATCAGGCAGCAGCTGTTTCTTTGGAAGTCCGGGATATAACCGGAAAATTGGTTGCGAGTGAAGAGAGTGGAACACAACCTGCGGGATACCATAGCATCGTATTGGATGTTGCGGCATTGAATGCAGGTGTTTACACGTACACGTTAAATGTGAATGATGCGCAGTCAACTCAGCGCATGATTGTTAAGTAATAAGAACGATTTTCATCTCGTTCGACGAGAAAATCATAGAAAGAGGGGAGCTCCAAACGGGGTTCCCCTCTCTTTTTCACTTTATTTGAGTGATTTTTAGGCGTATTGGTTTAATTTCAGCGCCAAATCCTGATTCACAAAATATGAAGCATTTTACTTTAGTCTTTGCCGTGGTTT
>JAPKCA010000192.1 GCA_028823145.1 Flavobacteriales bacterium | reverse complement strand
TCCAGTTCCGCCATCAAAAAGGGATACTCAGGCACAGCCATTCTCACAAAATCCCAACCCCTCTCAGTGCAAGCGGGAATTGGAATTTCCGAATTGGACACCGAAGGGCGTGTGCTTCGAGCAGAATATCCATCATTTCATTTTGTAACGGTATACACGCCAAATTCCTCTTCAGGGTTGAAGCGACTTCCATTCAGAAAACAATGGGATCAAGCCTTTGCAGATTACATCCGCGAATTGGACTCGGATAAGCCCGTGGTTTGCTGCGGTGATTTAAACGTAGCTCACCAACCCATTGATTTGGCTCGTCCCCATGCCAATTACAATAAAACGCCCGGATACACTCAAGAAGAAATCGATGGCATGTCGCATCTTCTTCGCCATGTTCCTCTCGTGGACAGCTATCGGAAAACGAAACCAAACGAAGTAGGATACAGCTGGTGGAGTTACCGCGGCGGAGCCCGTGAAAAGAACGTTGGCTGGCGATTGGACTACATGCTTGTCAGCGAACGCCTCATGCCGCGGTTAGATCAGAGCGTCATCCATGCTGACATTCATGGCTCGGACCACTGCCCTGTTTCCATTCAATTGCAATTGTAAAGGGAGAACCATCGCCCATAATTTGGGCTTCGAAGGGTTGGATTCAACACCTTGATTTGGGCTGAAATTCAAACCCAAATCGCATGAGGCACTTACAAGTATTGAGCATGGCACTATTGATTCCATGTTCCATTATGAGCCAATCTTCCTGTCCTGGAGACGTCAACAACGACACGGTCGTCAACCTAAATGACATCTTGATGTTGCTTACGTTCTATGGTGACACCTGCAGTAATCCGTCGGCATCATATCCTGCACTTCAAATTTCAGAAATTCATTACAACCCCGGAACAGAACAAGGGAACGATAGCGATTTTGAGTTTCTAGAAATTTACAACCCCACGGAGCACGCCATTTCCTTGGAAAACTGGTCCATAGAAAATGCCATTCACACGACTTTTTCCATGGAAGACTCGATCGTAGCATACGGTTTTATCGTGGTTGCTCGGAATGCAGATTCCTTGGCGTTAACCATGACCGAACCAAGCCATCTGACCCAGTGGCCAGGTGGCCAGAGCCTCAACAACACTGGCGAGACTATTGAACTGGTGCGTCCAGATGGAGGTTTGGCTGATGTCGTGTCGTACGAAGACAACGATGGTTGGGTGAGTCCGCCCGATGGACTAGGGCCCAGCTTGGAGTGGATGGACTCAGGGCTCCCAAACGAAGAAGCCAGCTCTTGGGCAGCCTCTTTGACTTTTGGTGGAACGCCGGGTGCTGCAAACAGCATGTGGGGATTGAGTGATCCTGAATAATGTCAGGCAGCGGGCTGCAATTTCCGCAACTCGCCGTCGATCATCACTTCAAGGCTTGCTCCACGGATCAACTTCACCTCTGTGCCATCGGACGTGATTTTAATTTCCAGAACCCTTCCTCGAAACGACACGGTAAACATCAATGAATTCCAAGCCACCGGCAAGCTGCCTTCAAAGAAAGGAATGCCATTTCTGACCCGAAAACCACCAAATCCTTCCACCACGGCCAGCCATGTGCCCGCCATAGATGTAATGTGTAAACCCTGGTAAACTTCCTTGTTGTAATCATCCAAGTCCAACCTCGCCGTCCTGAGGTAATGAGAATACGCCTCCTCCTTCCTGCCCAATTTTGCTGCTAAGACTGTA
>JAPKCA010000191.1 GCA_028823145.1 Flavobacteriales bacterium | reverse complement strand
GGAAGAAGGCCAGATTCGAAAAGCGTTGACATCAATCGGATGCCAAAGTCAAGCTCTCTGAGGAAGTCCTGTTTTTTTAAAAAGGAATTTTAAAAGCAACCACACGGGTTGGATCCATTGGACGGGTCCTTTGAGAATGCGTTTTTTGATCTTCCATTCTTCTAAATACAAACTTGATTGGAAGGACCTGGAAACACCTCCTGAGCTCACCGATGCTGAGGACTCTTCATGCAAGTGGGCTTGGCATCCAGAGTGAAATAACTTCAGATGGAGAGCGTAATCGGCCAAAACGGGATATTCCAATGAAAACGCTTGACCTTGGAGTAGCGCTCTTGGATAAAAGACACCTTGGTGATGCGTGGTGTTCCGCCATGTGATGGAGTTGTCCCAACGTGCGGGGTACGCACTGGGAACGCCCGACTCGAGAGGGAGGAGCATGTCCACAGAGTACACATGAAGTTTGGTGTCATCCCATTCATTGCACGCATTCAAAAGATCTGAAATGGTGGATGAATGAGCCAGGTCACCGGCGCCTAAAAACCAAACCCATGCGGAGGAGAGGGAAGACGCACCGTAGTTCATGGCATCGTACAGTCCGTTGTCTGCAGCGGATCGAATATGATCGATTCGGTCCATGTGCTCTAGCAACCAGCCTCCGGTTTCAGTACATGTGCCTGCATCAATGACGGCAATTTCGATCTGCTGACCTTCGGGATCGATCATCCACAATGCCTCGAGCGTTTCCCTCAAACCGGACAAGTTGTTTTTCACAGGGATGACAACTCCCAATGGTTTGCTTCCATGTGAAGTCATCCTGGTACAGAGTCAAAAGAGGAGATGTGTCCATCAATGCATTGCAAAACACGTCCCGGATGGCGTTTGAATGCTTCGTGGTCGTGGGTGGCCATGATAACAGAACGATTGTCCTTGGCCAATTCATGCAAAAGGACCAAAATGCCTTCCGTCGTCTCCGGATCGAGGTTTCCCGTAGGTTCATCCGCAACAATCAGTGGAGGCTCGTTCAGGAGTGCACGCGCGATAGATAATCGTTGTTGTTCTCCACCTGAAAGGGTGTGGGGCATTTTGTATCCTTTTGTGCCCAACCCAACAGCTTCTAAGCATGTTTGTATCCGCTGATGAATCGCGGTTGTTTCACTCCAACCTGTTGCGCGTAGCACAAAGGCGAGATTCTCTTCAGCAGATCGATCATGCAAGAGGGAGAAGTCTTGAAAGACAATCCCCAAATCGCGGCGTAAAATGTGCACGTTTTTCCTATGGATGGTAGATAAATCATGACCGCATACCATGCCACTTCCTGAAGCCAAGGGTAAATCCGCATACAGTGCACGGAGCAAAGAACTTTTACCAGATCCTGTTTTTCCGATGAGGTAAATAAACTCACCGGGCATAATGTTCAAATTCACGGAACGGATGACCACATGCTCGTCTTGCGTAACGGAGACATCATGAAGTTCTACCAAGTTTGAGGATGAGTTTAATCCAGCCATGGGTTAGTCAATTTGAAAAATGGATTGATCTACGCGACCATTGGGTGTGACCTCTTCCAATTCGAGAACCATACCTTGACCATTGACCATTTGTGAGATAATCATGGGATATAGCATGCCTTTGCTCCATGCATAAGAAGCATACTCCTCAGCTATTTCTACCATCCCAGTTGGGCCGAATTGATTGATGGTGGCGCGTTCGTCGTCAAGCTGCTGCAAGGGGCAGAGGAGAGT
>JAPKCA010000190.1 GCA_028823145.1 Flavobacteriales bacterium | reverse complement strand
CGGGAATCGAAGAGTTCGTCCCATTCGGGATTTCATTGTTGACGAACCTGAAAGATGTCTTCGATAAAGTCTCAATTGAGACCAAACACCAACTGCTGAGTTCGATACTCGCAGAAAAACTAGAATTGAAAGGAGAAAAGTATCGAACCCCAGTCTTCAAGGAAGGGTTCAACCTCATCTATCAGTCAATCAAACAGTTACAGATGAAAAAACCAAAAACGGGAGACCGCATCGCTGCAATCTCCCGCTTGGTACCCGGAGCGGGACTTGAACCCGCACGACCGTAAGGTCAACAGATTTTAAGTCTGTCGTGTCTACCAGTTCCACCATCCAGGCATTCGTAAACTTACGCGGCGCAAATTACGGCATTAATACTCGAAGAATAGCTTGACTTAGGGTCGGAGATTCAGCAGCCCTTGAGCCAGCCTTTCACCTGCCCCCCGATTCTCATGAGCAAACGCCAAAGCCACTGCTCCTTCTCTCGTTAGCACCGAGCGGTCACACAAGACAACTTCTAACTCTCTGGCCAATTGATCGATGGTCGAAGCGGTCTGCAAACAGCCCCTTTCCCTCATTGCCTCAGCTTCGGCAAAGCGATGAATGTTGGGGCCAGTCAAAATCGGAATGCCATAGGCGGCAGGCTCCAGCGTGTTGTGAATCCCTGCACCAAAACCACCACCGACGACGGCTACGTCAGCCACAGCGTAAATCCGAGTCAAAAACCCCATGGCATCCACCAACATCACATCTCCTTCAGGCAGTCGAGCCATCGTGTCCTGTGCCCGATACTCGCTCCAAATGACCACATTTTTCCCCAAGTTTTCCCAGCGGGATTTTTGCTCTTGAATACTAGCGGCGCTCCATTCATGGGGAACGATGATCAAGCATGAACCATCCGCCCAAGATGACTTTTGCAATGCTTCTTGCTCTTCCCCCCAAGCACTCCCCGCCACGACACACAACCGCCCCTTCACCCATTCATCCAACGCTTGATCTGGGTTTTTTTTAGCTTCCTCCACCGCTTGGAATACCCGATCAAATCGCGGGTCTCCACCAATCTCAGCTTTGATGCCAAATGCCTGAAGAATCCCTACAGAAATGGGTTGCTGAACCCAAATAGCGTCGAACAATCGCCAAGCCTTTCGATACCATGCACCTCCGATTCGGAAAGGCCATCGACCGGCGATGACATGCGCAGCTAACAAGACACAAGGCACGTCAGCGGCACGGAGTTGCCGAAGCCATTCAGGCCAAACTTCATATTTCACGGCTGCAGCCCACTCAACTGCCGGCTTGGATTCACCTTCACGTGTGAGCGTCTTCAAAAATCGCGAAACACTCCGCCTTGTATCCAAGGGAAAAGCGGCCATGGCATCATCCACCCTCCACCAAGAAGGTTGATTTTTGACAAAGTACTCATAACCAGATGGACTGAAAAAAGTCAGCAAAAACGATGCTTTGGGGCTCGCCTCTCTGTACGCTTCCATGACCGGACGGGCTTGCTCAAATTCTCCGACCGAAGCACAATGCACCCAACACCAGGTGCGACCGGCCGCTGTAGTTGTGCGAATGTGATCCAATGAATCCAGGCGCATACGCTTCCAAGCTTTCGCTTTGGTATAGCCGGCAGATGCTGCCAAGCCGATGGCTAAGCCATACATCTGCATGCCCAATTCATGGATCCACCGCATTAATTCCAATGTTCGATGGCGCTTCGTTTGTAGATGTGCAAAATCCAGCCCGCCTG
>JAPKCA010000086.1 GCA_028823145.1 Flavobacteriales bacterium | reverse complement strand
ACCAAAAGCTCAAGAAATACAAACAAAGAGCTGCTGTCGCTTTTGTTCAATACAATGGCTGGAATGTCTTGCTCTTCGAGGACTACTCGCCGCAATTCTACAGCAGCCAAAAGTCCGTCCGAGTATATGACGACCCATCCCTTCATGCTTCTGACGAAGATGACAACCCTTCTTCAGGAGCGTCCTCGTTGGTTTCATCCAAAGGTGGTGCATCCGTCACTGGCGCTTCATTGACGACCTCTTTTGGAGCGTGAATCGGTTCGCGCAATTCCGCAACAAATGGTCTTGCTCCCAAAATCCGCTCCAAATCTTCCTTGAAGATCACTTCATTTTGAAGCAGCGAGTCCGCCAAAGCCGTCAATTTTTCTGAATTCTCTCTCAAGATTTCCTTCGCCCGTTCGTACGATTTCTCGATCATGAGCCCTACTTCTTCATCGATCATGCGAGCCATTTCCTCACTGTACGGCTTCGTAAACGTTTGATCGCCGCGGCTATCGTAGTAACTCCGGTTGCCAATTCGGGGATTCAATCCGTAGATGGTTACCATGGCATACGCCTGCTTCGTTACTTTCTCCAAATCGCTCAATGCGCCTGTCGAAATCTTCTTAAAGATGACTTCCTCGGCCGCTCTCCCACCCAATGCTGCGCACATCTCGTCCAGCATTTGTTCCATGGTCGTGATCTGCCGCTCCTCTGGCAAGTACCATGCTGCACCAAGAGACTGCCCGCGCGGGACAATACTCACCTTTACAAGCGGTGAAGCAAATTCAACCAACCAACTCACGACTGCGTGACCGGCTTCGTGGAAAGCGATGGTCTTCTTCTCCGAAGCTGAAATAATTTTCGATCGCTTCTCCAATCCACCAATGATTCGATCTACAGCATCTAAAAAATCTTGATGCTTTACATCATCCTGCCCCTTTCGAGCTGCGAATAAAGCCGCTTCATTGCAAACATTGGCGATGTCTGCTCCACTAAATCCTGGCGTTTGACGAGACAAGAAATCCACGTCAATCGAATCATCCACTTTAACGGGGCGAAGGTGAACTTCGAAAATTGCTTTTCGTTCCGTCAAATCTGGCATGTCAACATAAATCTGACGATCGAATCTTCCTGCACGCATCAACGCTTTATCCAAAATGTCCGCTCGGTTCGTGGCAGCCACAATGATCACACCGCTGTTCGTCCCAAAACCATCCATTTCTGTCAAGAGCTGGTTCAAGGTGTTTTCCCTTTCATCGTTGGACCCCATGCTCGCGTTCTTTCCACGCGCTCTTCCAATGGCATCAATTTCATCAATGAAAATAATGGCTGGCGCCTTTTCCTTGGCCTGCTTGAACAGATCGCGTACCCGCGAAGCACCGACACCGACAAACATCTCCACAAAGTCGGAACCACTCAATGAGAAAAACGGCACTTGCGCCTCACCTGCAACCGCTTTCGCTAATAACGTTTTCCCTGTTCCTGGAGGGCCCACAAGCAGAGCGCCTTTCGGGATTTTAGCACCTAGGTTGGTGAACTTTTCCGGGGCTTTCAAAAATTCAACAATTTCCTCAAGCTCCTCTTTGGCTCCATCCAATCCGGCGACATCGTCGAAATTGACATCGGTGCCTTTTCCTTTTTCAAATAACTGCGCCTTTGATTTCCCAATGTTAAAAATCTGTCCTCCAGCCGCTCCTCCACCTCCCAAACGACGCATAATCAAAATCCAAACGCCAATCATCAGTCCAAAAAACAGCGCATACGTGAGCATCTGTTGGCCCCATTCGTTGACGGGCTCGTAGACATATTCGTAGTCGTATTGTTCAGACAGGGTCTTTAAGTCGTCCAAATAAGCATCTCCTGACGGCACATTGAGCCAATAATCAGACGAACGATAAACCGTATTGAGCAAGGTGTTTTCATCCCCATGTTCATTCATCGATTCGCGCACTTCATCCTTCAAAAGAATCGTGACGCGCTGGCCATCAAAGACCAGCCGTTGAACATCCCCATGTTCAATGTAATCCTTGAATTCCGACCACTGGATTTGGCTGCCATTTTGCCCTGAATTCAACATCAGCATACCAAAAAGGAGCAAGCCAATCACTGCATAAATCCAATAGAAATTCAAGGTGGGCTTTTTATCGCCTTTGCCTCCAGGATGGGGATCTTTATTTTCTTCCATTTTCTAAATTTTCCTTACTCTCCCTCAACGGTGCGAATGTCAGCATCACCCCACAATTCTTCGAGTGAATAACGGGCCCTAGCCTCTTCGTGAAAGACGTGCACAACGACATCACTGTAATCCAAAATAGCCCATTCGCCATTGCGTAAACCCTGCTTTCCCCAAGGACGTTCGTCTCTTTGTTTCCGGGTCATCGCCTCAACCGATTGGGTCAAGGCCTCGACTTGTGTTCGGCTCGTTCCGTGAGCAACAACAAACCAACCAGCGATTGCATGTGGGATTTCCCGCAAATCAAGAATGGTGATACGGTGTCCTTTGACTTCTTGAAGTCCTTCTACAACTGATTCGAGCAGAGTGGGTTGGTTAGCCAATGGGGAGGGAGAATTCACAGTGAATAGAACTTGCAAGGTACGAAGGTAGAAGATGATTGCACGGTTTGCAGTCGTGAAATCATGCCAAATAAAATCAAGGTACAGTTCCTGGATAAATAGGTTAATTTCGAGCCCATGCACCCTGACCTGTTTCATCGATGACCGACTTGAGCGATCGTCTCAGAGGGATTGAGCGGCACCACTTCGATGTGGCAAAGAGCACCAATATGGCCGCGCTGGATTGGATGAAGAGCAGCGAGCCTGGACAAGAAGCCTTTTTCACGACGGACGTTCAAACTGCTGGTCGCGGACAACGCAACCGGCTATGGACCCAGCAAGCGGCTGAAGATGTTGCATGGACCTATGCCAAACACTTCCCAACCCATCACCACACTGAATTCCGAAATCTGTTCATTTTGAACATGGCCATCTCCATGGCTGTAAAAACAAGCATTCAAGACTCCGTCACCCCTCATTCTTCAGACACCTTCCGCATCAAGTGGCCCAATGATCTTTACGCTAAAGATCAAGGGATTTGGAAGAAATGCGGCGGAATTCTGATTGAAAATCAATGGAAAGGAACCCGCTTAACAGGAATGGCTGTGGGTGTTGGGATCAACATTCACTCCAAGCAACAATGGGCCGATAGGACTTCCTTGCAAAACATCAGCCATACAGAACCTCAACGAGAGGGATTGCTGGATCAACTGGAACAAAAAGTGGTTAAGATTTTAGATCAAGCCGCAACTTGGACGCCAGTGGACATGCAAGTCATCTCGGAAGGGTATCACACATCTCTCTTGGGGCTTCATGAAGTCCGAAGCTTTGAATGGAGAGAGGGGAAATCGTCGGGGAAATTGTTGCAAATTGACCAAGACGGTCAAGCACATATCCAATGGATGGATGGAGCCCAGCAAGGACAGGTTTCTATATTTCGATCATCTGAAAACCTGCGTTGGATTTTCTGAATGATCCCGGAGATTCATCACCCCAAGGGGAAGCGTTCAGTAATTTTCTCCACCATCCCTGAAAATATCTCTTGCAACGGCTTCTCCGCCATCATGCGCATGAAAGGATTGAGGTCTGCGTCGCACACCACTTGCACCTCACACCGCTCATCGCCTTTTTCTTCAATCAATACGTTCAAAGAAAACCGAATCGGTGTGCCCTTTTGCGAATCGAACCGAATCAATCGGGGCCGTTCCATGTCTTTCCGCTCAATGACGACATCAAAACTACCGCTAGCTTTAAATCGGCATCCCGTTTCGGTCGCACTGAATTCAGTCACACGATCAGATGGTAGAATTTCTTCCAAATGACGTGGGTCGACCAAGAAGTCAAAAAGCTCGAATGCATTGCATCCTGAGGTGGCAACCGGACTCTTGATTTCCATAAAAATTAATTTTGCCGATCTTTACTCCATGCCTTTGGATCCAAGGACCACGCATCCAAAGCAGACCTTTGTTCACCCGTGATGTAACCCTCTTGAATAGCCTGATCCAACATGGATTCATAATCTGTCAATGTGCTCCATGGGCAACCCGCATTTGCAAATGCCCGATCAGAGTCCTTGAATCCATACGTAAATATTGCGATCAATCCTTTGACTTCAATACCTGCTTCCCGCAAGGAAGCAACGGCTTTCAGACTGCTTTGACCTGTCGAAATCAAATCTTCAATGACCACCACATTGGAAAGGACCGATAAGTCACCTTCAATCTGGTTGCCCATTCCATGATCTTTAGCAGACGATCGCACATAGATAAATGGGAGACCCAATTCTTGAGCCACAAGCGCACCTAACGCTATCCCTCCTGTCGCCACGCCAGCAATGCCATCTACTTTCCCAAAACGTTGTTCCACTTCTTCAGAGCAGATTTGACGGATGAATGTTCGAACGGTTGGATGACTTAACGTCTTTCTATTGTCACAATAAATCGGCGACAGCCTGCCACTTGCCCACGTAAAAGGCTCATTTGGACAAAGTTGAATCGCCTTGATTCGCAACAAGAATTCTGCTACTTTACGCTTGTTTTCCACAGACAAAGTCATGATGCGAATGTATGAAGTATATATGCTCAGTCGCCCGGTGTTGTTCATAGAAAAATGGACAGATGCAGGGGTTGCATTCGTGGTCAACGAACCGAACGATCAAGCCCTAAAAGATCTTCCGACCCTTCTTCGTACGCACCGTGGAATTGAGAAAATTGTACTTACAACCCATAACCTAGAATCTCTTTGGATTCGTTTTTGCATGCTCTACAGTGAGGTGTTGGCTGCAGGGTGCGTGGTTGAAAATCAACGGGGAGAGGTGCTCTGGATAGAGCGCAATGGGAAATGGGATTTACCCAAAGGGAAAGTGGAGCCTGGCGAAAGCCTTGAAGAAGCAGCCAAGCGAGAAGTTGAAGAAGAAACGGGAATCGGCCAGCTATCCATTGCGTCAGACTTGGGCGCTACGTACCACACCTATGATGATGCAGGGACACCCGTACTCAAAACAACATTTTGGTTTCATGCGAAGCATTCTGGTGACCGAACTAAGGGCCAACCACAAAAAGAAGAAGGCATTACAGCTGTCTCTTGGCACGCCCAGCCCATTCCATCGCAAGTTTTAAGCCGAGCTTATCCTAGCTTGATTGGTCTACTTGACAAGATTTCAGTTTCCGGTTAGTACCGCCGGCCAATCCTTTTCAAAAGTCGTTCCGCTTCCGATTCCAACCCTTGACTCGGTAGCGCCTGGATTTTGTTCGATAAAAATCCTTGGGGATCAACAGAAATCACTTGAGGGATGGTCCGAATCCCCAAGGCCTCGTAATGCTTTGGGTTGTTCCCCAACCAAACCAACTGCTCTTTTATACTTCGCCTTGCGGAAAGCGAACTCCTCCAATCTTCTTCGGTAGCATCTACACTCAACACCAGCCAACAAATCTCTTTGAACGTTTGGTTTTCTGCAATTTCACTGAATATTTCTCTTTCTCGACTGGCACTTGCGGATCCATTTCTAACCACCAACATCACCACCCAACGTCCAGGACATTCACCCCCCAAAGAATCCAGGTAGCCATTGGGAAGTGTCCATCGAATGTTGGTCGGGCGATCACCGGTTCTTCCCACTAATCTATCTGCCATCCAGGTCTTGTACAAATCTTGAAAAGTCCTTGAAAATGGCATCGTTTCCCATACCCGAGACGTCAATTCATCGGGAGCATCCATGGCTTTGATCAACCAAGCAGCGGCCAAATCCTCCGAAGACGCACCTACCCATGAGCTTCCCATTGCTGACCCAAGGGTATCCATGTCAGCCAAGAAAATGGCTTCGTTCATTCTAGCCTCATCCACTTCTCGATGTTTCCACCAACGGTCGTGTCGGACGACCCACCCATCGAACCATCCCGGTGAAGCCAATCGCTCTTCCAAATGCTGAACGGGTCTCGATGCATTCCATGCATTCCACATAGAGTCCAGGGCTTTTTGCGACCTCCCCAATCCCAACTCCCAACTCCATAAGGCCCTCCACCTCAAATCCTCAAAAACCTGAGAAGTCATCCAATCTTCGCCCGCTTTCCATAATTGATAAAAATCGACCTGTGCCCTTTGCAGTAAAGCATCCAGAGAATCTTGGCTTCCATGTTGGATTCCTTCTGATTTGAGTAGCAGCGGCAAAGCCAATTCATCCATCCGGTCTGCCTGAAATCGAGCTAGGGAATCCAAAAAAGTGCTGGGATGTTTACCTTCCCAGCGCGCATTGCCCGAGACCTGCATCAAACGATTGCTCACATTTCCTCCAGGGGATAGATGCAACGTCGCCGGTTCATCGGGTCGAACCAAAACCATCCAAGACCAAGGCGGGGCTGAAAACTCTAACCAAGCTACATCGCTCAACGTTCCTAAATCGCACGTAAATGAACCATCCTCCAGAACCAACGCTTCGGTCAACCATTCACCGTGACCAATGGCCGGGGCACTGAAATGCCTCACGTGCAATAGGCTGGGAACATTTTGTTCCTCATCAAATCCATCCACAACCCCTTTTAGAATCAATGACTCCTGGGATTGAATCATGCCACCTATCGTGAGAAAGGAGCAGCAGAGCAGTCCTTTGGCAAATCTTCCAATCATCCTTCTCGCCTGAATATAGCGGAAGGCACAAAAGCCGATGCGTCCCCTCCGTTTCTCAAAACGTCGCGCACCACGTTGGAATGAATGTGAGCAAATTCTGGGTCCGTGAACAAGAGGACCGTTTCCAAGTCGGGATTGAGTTTGCGGGTCATCTGTGCAATCGTTCGCTCATATTCAAAGTCGCCGCCATTCCTTACGCCTCGAATCAACCATTTTGCTTCCATTTTCGAACAAAAATCGCTCGTCATCCCTTCAAAAGCCTGGACTTTCACCGATGGAAAATCAGCGCATACCTCTTCCAACCACTTGATTCTTTGCTCCAAAAGGAACATAGGCTCTTTCGATGAATTCACTCCAATCCCAACAATGATCTCATCGAACAAAGTCACGGATCGTTGCAAAATATTGAGGTGCCCCAATGTCATTGGATCAAAAGATCCTGGGAAAACGGCCCGCTTAACCTTGGATTGCATCATTTTTTGAATAAACTGAAGTTTACGTGTCCGTAGTGCCTGCATTCCTGAAACCCAGGCGAATCAGAAACATCGGTGCGCTCTCCATGCTCCAAGATAAGCCAACCTTCTGATTCCAAAAGCCCAGAATCCATGATTAAGCGAGGCAATTGGTCCAATTCTTCCATTCCAAAGGGCGGATCAGCAAATACGATATCGTAGCTTGTCAAGGCTCTTTTTACAAAATCCAAGGCATTCCCGCGAATCACTTGGCAGTGATCCAATTCGAAAGAACGGTACATATCTTGGATTGCCCGAACCGCCTTAATGTCCTTCTCCACTGCAGTCACAGATGCACAACCGCGACTAGCAAATTCCAACCCAACCATGCCGGTCCCTGCGAATAAATCGAGAACCGTCGCATCCTCAATCGATACGCGAGTACGCAACAGATTGAAAAGGCTTTCTCTGCCAAAGTCTGTGGTCGGCCGACCTCCAAATCCTTTCACCAACTTGGGTCGTCTGCCCTTCAGTTCACCACCGGTTACGCGCATGATGCCATTTGAGTCAACAGCGCCCACTGCTGTGTTTTGATCCCCGCCGGTTCAATCTTTCCATCAAACCATCCAGAAAATATTTCAACCTTCGGGAAAAACCGGCGAAACGAGAGAACCACATCATGGCCTTCTTCTATGTCACCGCTTAAGAAAACGTGTGTACCATCGGCCCCTGGTGCTAGCCCATCACGATGCATCGCGTTCACAACAGAATAGAGCACGCCCTCTCCGTCCAAATCTGAACTAACCATGGACCACGCCAATTCCCCTTCATCAAATCGCGCAAGCAAAACCTTATGGCTACTCAAGTCGATATACACTTGGGGCCGATTTTCATCGCGGGAGTGATTTACCGCAGCCTCCAACCAGCGGAGCGAACTGCTTTCCAATTTGGCTTGGGGCCAAACTTTTTGAACAGCGTTCCAAGCTTCATTTTGGATTCGCTCCATCAATACCAATTCCTCACCAAACACATCTGAATGAAAAGACCGAACGGAATCAATATCCATGCCTGGCCCAGCATGCAGTGTCACCACTTCGTTTTCTACTCCTCTCACTACCAAGGCTGGTGCCAAAGAAAAAAGGGCATGTCGAAAATGAAAAACAACTGACGCAGCTTCGACTTCCTGTTCATGAATGGATTGACAAATCTCTGCTACACCTGCAGCGTCTGAGGCGATTTCCTTGCGCATTTTCGTGATTGCGCCGGCATGACCAAGGGCCCACTGGACGACACGGCCGTCCCATCCAATCAGCAGAAATGCTGAGTCGGCATGGAGATCAGTTCCGCCAGTTTCCATCGGTATGCGCATCCGTCAAAGACCCGAAACGCAACGTGTCCTTTTTGACTTTCGGACGTCCAAATGGTGTTGGATCTTTCACCAAAATGGTCGATTGCAAGACGCCTCCGACTTGGATACTATCCGTAGACAGCATAAATCGTTCACC
>JAPKCA010000085.1 GCA_028823145.1 Flavobacteriales bacterium | reverse complement strand
CATTCGGCACACGCGACTTAAGCTCGATCGATTCCCCTTCAGGACTCGTGATTTCTAACGCAAATAAATGCAGACCAGAGCGTCCGAGAGGATCAGGCGCTTCTTTGCCCTTTCCAATGATCATGCAACCATGACGTCGCAATCCAGACATCAAAACCGGAATGTCACTGAATCCCATGCGAAACTTGAGCATGGTGTGAGTGGAGGTAGCGCGCATGGTACGGAACGGGAATTCTCTCATGGGACCTCGTTTGGTGCCTTCACTCGGCTCAAAGGCCGTAATGACATCATCCGGTGGTAAATGCCCTTCGACAATGACATACAAGCCAGTCTCCATCCCTTCCCAGTTTTCTTGCAAATGCTTTCTCCATTGAAGGTCTTTCGCAATCAAGCAAATACCGGATGATTCCTTTTCAATGCGGTTCACAAAATGCAAATCACGGCACTCGGATCGAGCTCGAGACGTCCATTCGCGCATCCGGGTGTAACTCGTCTTCACTTGAGGTTTCGGTGAAGCAAACACCATGCCCGCAGGTTTGATGTATGCAATCAGGTGGTCATCCTCATGAACGATGTCATAAGGAGCTATAATCTCCTTGGCGTCCTTGCCTGTTGGATTTGCCGGTCTACCCAAATTAAAATCTTTGGGCTTTTCTGCTTTGGATAGTGAAGTCCAAGTGATTGTTGCCCCCGATGAGACTGAAGTAGATGGGATACGAACCGCTGTTCCATCAACCGTAACCAATCCCGCCTTGATAGCTGTACGAGCTCTCGTCCGTGTGCTAAAGCCCCCGTGATCCATCAGAAATTCCAAGAGAAGCGTATCTTCTCCAACCGTTTTGCGTTCCATTGCGCGAAGTTACTCTTCTCCACGTCAAAATAACACCAACGGGTTATTCACCTTCTGGCGAAGACGAGCTCATGGTATGAAAAACCTGTTGCACATCATCGTCCATCTCGAGTTTTTCTATCAGTTTCTCCACTTCCAACGTCGCTTCAGGGTCTAATTCCTTCGTTGTATTCGGAATCCTTTCCAATCCCGACTCTACGATGGAGGATCCGGTCTCTTCCAATTTATTCTGAAGTGTTCCATACGATTCAAATGGACCATAGATCACCAATACATCACCGTCCAGGTCCACGTCTTCCGCCCCGTAATCGATGAGGTCAAGCTCGAGCATTTCAGCATCCACCCCTTCTGCCTGAATTTTAAAAAAACACAGGTGATCAAACATGAACTCAACACTCCCCGTTGTCCCCAAACTTCCATTGCACTTACTGAAGTGACTTCTGACGTTGGCTACCGTGCGGTTGTTGTTATCCGTTGCGGTCTCGAGATACACAGCAATTCCGTGAGGAGCATATCCCTCAAAATTTACCTGCTTGTAGTCAGAGGTGTCTTTGTCGGTGGCCTTTTTAATCGCTCGCTCGACAATTTCTTTCGGCATATTGGCTGCCCTGCAGTTTTGAATAACTGCTCTCAAACGAGGATTCATTTCTGGATCCGCGCTACTCCCTTCGCGAATGGCAATGATGAGATCCTTGTTCAAGCGCGCAAACGTTTTGGCCATGGCAGCCCAACGTTTAAACTTTCTCGCTTTCCGGAATTCAAATGCTCTTCCCATCTGTGATTTTCTTTTGCTGGATGTAAATATCGTAAAAGCTAGCACAAGTCCTTCCGTTTTCATCAAGGGTTACTTGTTGTTAAATAATCTCGTCCAAACCAAATCTGGAAGCTCTTGCCTATACTTTTACTTATGAGCCGATTGCATCTCTTTGTTTTTCTTTGCTTCGGTGTTGTGAGCTGCAAGCATGAGGTGTTTTCCCCCGAGGATTACCCCATGACCATTTCTGAATTGTGTGATTCTGATACCGTCTACTTTGCTCAAGACATCTTGCCGATGTTGGAAGCGGCATGTGGACAGTCCGGTTGCCATGACCAAGCCTCACATGAGGATGATATCATTATCGATTCGTATTCAAACATTGTTCATGGCGAGGAAAATGACTTGGTCATTCCCGGAAGCCCTAACGGAAGTGAACTGATGGAAGTCATCAACGACAATAATCCAAATGACGTAATGCCCCCCCCACCGGCTTCGCCCTTGTCACATGACCAAATCGATCTCATTGCATTGTGGATCGAGCAGGGTGCCTTGCACAACTCTTGCCTGTCCTGTGACAGCACTTCCTTTGAGTTCACAACGGTTATCCAACCCCTCATCCAAAACTTGTGTGTGACCTGCCACAGTGGCTTGGAACCCGATGGAGAATTGAACTTATCGACCCACTCCAACATCGCAGGGGCCGTAACATACCGAGATTTAATGAATCATGTTTCGCAAGCACCCGGATTCGATCCCATGCCCCCCAATGGCTCTGGATTATCCGCGTGTCAGCTTTTTCAATTACAAGAATGGATCAATGAAGGAATGCCCAATAACTAAGATGGTCCTCATGCTGGCCGCTGTGTCCGTATTTAGCTCAGGATGCTATTACGATGTGAGGCAAGAGCTTTATGGAACCCCATGCCCCCCTGCTAAGGCCACGTACACAGAAAGCATTGAAGCTCTTGTTTCAAGTGAGTGTAGTGGATGCCATAGTGGAACAGATCCAGGAGGTGGCTTATTCCTAACGAACTACACCGAAATTTCTGCTGCCGCTCTTGAAGGTCAATTGGTGACTCGGGTCATGCTACCCGGGAGCGACCCTGATGCCATGCCCCCAGGGAATCCACTCGATCATTGCCATTTAGACCTGATCAATGCTTGGGTTGCTGCAGGTGCACCATTAAATTAAACGAAATGAGAAAGGTTCTGTTTCTTTTCGTGTTGTTGGCTCATACGAGCAACTTGTTCTCGCAACAGTTCATGACCAGAGAGGGCCATCTGCATTTCTTCTCATCCACCCCCTTGGAGGACATTGAAGCCGAGCATGATCAGATGAGTGCCATCTTCGATTCTGAAAATGGTTCATTTGCCTTTCAAGCGCCGATTTTGGGTTTTCATTTTGATCGGGCATTGATGGAAGAGCACTTCAATGAAAATTATTTGGAATCCGAGAAATTCCCCTACGCAATGTTTGAAGGTTCCGTAAGCTCCTGGCCTCTTCCAGAGGTTGAAAATGACTGGGTCAATGTCACAGCGAAAGGCGTTCTCACCATTCACGGAGTCGGAATCGAACGTACAATGGAAAGTCAAATGCGATTCAAAGCTGGAAATTGGGAACTCCAATCCGAATTTTTGGTAGCGACGAAAGACCATGAAATCCCCATTCCGAGGATTGTGCGGGAAAAAATCACGAAGGAGATTTCCGTTTCTGTGCATGCCACGTTAACACCCCGTTAATTTATGAGTCGCCTACCACGCCAGTTCTATCCATGTATTACGTTTTTTGTCCTCGGACTTCTCTCTTTCAATCCGGCTCAAGCCCAGAGTTTGCTAGATCAGATTCAAAACGAATCGGACGTTTCTCCACATCCCGTTTCCGCAACCTACAAAGACACCCGAATCATCAATTTGCAAAGCAATGAAACCCCAGGAAAAGGGGCTCTCCACTTTGTGATTGCACACCGATTTGGAAAAATCAACGAAGGACTGTATTCCCTGTGGGGCCTTGACAATGCCAGCATGCGTATGGCATTTGATTATGGCATCACGGACCGCATCGCTTGTGGAATTGCTCGCAGTACATATCAAAAAACGATTGAAGCCAACGTCAAAATCCGTGCGATCCAGCAGCTTTCCGATGGAAGCATGCCTCTCAGTTTAACATGGTACAGCGTGATCATGGCCAACGGGTTAAGGTGGTCCAACCCCGAGCTCTCCAACTACTTCACTTCTCGTTTGAGCTACACCCATCAAGCCATTCTATCGAGAAAGTTCAATGATCGGCTGAGCCTTTCAGTGGCTCCTTCTTTCACCCATCGAAATTTGGTAAATACCCCTGTAGATAGCCACGACCAATGGACCATTGGCACAGCTGGAAGATTCAAAATGACCAATCGAACTAGTTTGAATGCTGAGTACCATTTTTTGGTGAAAGGCTTGGATGATCAATCGACCAACAGCTTGTCTTTGGGGGTGGACATCGATACAGGAGGCCACGTTTTCCAGCTACATATCACAAACTCACAAGGGATGTTTGAACGGGCATTTCTAACGGAAACCACGGGCAAATGGTCAGAAGGCGCATTGTATTTTGGATTCAATTTGAGCAGGGTGTTTTCTTAGGCCTGAGAAGACTGGCACAAAGTTTGATTCCTAAATCCCAAAGACCTATTAAAATGATTCAATCACACGCTTTTAAGTCCATTGGATTTTTCCTCTTTAGTCTCGGTTTTGTCATGATTGCTTATTCAACAGTGACTCCCAAGGATTCGCTGGTCATACAGAAAAAAAAATGCCCGAGTGAAGGGTATTGGGGTGGTCTTTCCGCCAGCATTGTTTCGATGGCACTCATTCAGGGTGATCTAGAGGATGCTCAAGGCATGTGGGGCTCACCCCAAGGTCTTGGCCTGGCAACAAATGAGGTTTCTCAGAGCTGGAGGATTGGCCTCAATCCCTTTGAACACCGTCAGCGTCTTTTAGGTGAATTCGTTGCCCTAACGACCGGAATCGGTTTCGATTGGTGGCATGTTTCCGTGGACAAGGGCCACATGCTAGAATTTGATTCAGACGCCGATCTTGTTGTCCCACAGGAAGACTCCTCCGTTCTACTCGACTTGACAAAAAACCAGATGGACGCTGTCTACATCCGAGTTCCAATCTTAGCCAGCTTAAGAACCTCTCGCTTTGGCGACAGTGGCTTACACATCGAAGCAGGATTCGTTGGAGCATACCGCATTTTCAACCAATACTCCTATTCATACGCTGAAGACGAGCAAACGACAAAAGTGACGAGCAAGGACCTACCGATCAATCCGTTGCAGCTCCATGCTAGGCTTGGTGTTGGATTCGGAAATGTGAGCTTACTGACCGAAATGTCATTGATGCCGTTTTTCGATGAGACCCGCTCCCCCGCCGCTCATAGCATTTCGGTTGGCATTCACTTTGCATTCAATAAGAAGTCCTAATTGAACTCCTGTTCTCGGTCCTTGTTGCATCCCTATGAACAACCACCTTTTCTTATTTGGACACCCCGAAATGGCTCCCACAGGATTTCAAGCATCGCTGATTTCCCGCGTCCAAGATGACCCCCGATTTGAGGTGAGAATCCTTTCTCAAGAACATGGGGGGATTGGATTCAATGCTCGTGAAGAACAGCAATGCATTGCTTCAGTACAGTCGGTTACACTGCACTTTCCTCTTTTTTGGTACAGCATGCCTGCCATGGTGAAAGAGTGGATAGATACTGTTTTCACTCTGGGTTGGGCATTCGATCAAAACGGCGGGCTTCTAACGAATCATTCATTCGTCTGCAGTGTGAGCATCGGAGCCAAACTCGAATCATACTCCTCAGAAGGGAGCAATGGCCATAGTCTAGACACCTATCTACTGCATGTCCAACGCACCATGAGCTACGCTGGTATGAATTATTTGGGATTGGTCGCTACCGACCAAATTCAACCAGACGCAGTAGAATTATCAGCTGATCGGCAATTTGAGGCCATATGCCAAAAGCTCGGAATTAGCGCAAAAGCATAAACGAACCCGTCATGGATTCCTTACCAGGAATGCTTAGTTCGTAGTAATACGTACCATCGCTGACTCCATCGCCACTCCAATTGTTGCCGTAATTGGAGCGCTCGTAAACGAGCACACCCCAACGGTCAAATATTTTCAGTCGATTCCCAGGAAATGACTGGAGGTATTCGAACACCAACTCATCATTCAAGCCGTCTCCATTCGGCGTAAAAACATTGACAAATTCTACGTCACATCCAATGATGTCCAAGATGACTTGATCTGAATCGCCGCACAATCCTTCCAGTATATGCGTCACCTCTAACTCAATGACTCCTGCCAACATCAGGTTAATCAACCCTGTTGACGGATCAATGCAATCATCGCAGTTTCCGCTCCAAGCCCCCCCAGGCCAAAGCATCGCAGGCTGCAAGTCCTCCTGTGCTAAACAAATCCAGTCTGGCAATGTGATGGTCGCATCCCTTTGAGGAACCACGACTACTTCTACCAAATCCTGGTCATAACATACGCCGTCAATCGTGTACGTCACTTCATAGGTTCCCGCGCCGGCACTAGGGTCGAATGAATCATTGACAAGACAACCGTCGCAATCAGAGGCCCATATCCCCCCTCCTTCTTCTGCTTCCAACAAGACTACATCTCCCGTAGCGCAAAGTTCCGGCACATCGGAAATGGCAGCAGACACCTGAGGTTCAATTTGGATTGTCCCCATAATGGGTTCACTGCAAGCGGAATTGAAGGTATACATCACATTGACGGTCCCCAATTGATTCGCGCCAAAGCTGCCATTGTTGGCATTGATAATGCACCCAGGGCAATCCGTGGAAGACCATATTCCTGATCCGCCCACCGTGTATTCCTCTGGAATATCATCATCAAAAGTGAAGGACAAACTGACTTGCTCGTCCTCACATATGGGAGGCAAGGAATTGAATTCACCTTGCAAGACTGGATGAATGTCAACTTCCCAAAAAGCCGAATCACTGCATGCTCCATTTTCGATGTAGTATGAAATGGGCAAGAAACCGATGGGTGCTTCTCCAGCGATGAATAAGCCGGAAGAGTCCAAGCATGTCCCGCATGGAGCCGACCATGTCCCTCCCAAAACATTGATGTTGAATAAAAATTCATCCGCAGTCTCACAAAAGCTTCCAGGAACATTGGACCCTCCAATTTCCACACTGCCACTAACATCAATACTCAACTGTGCGATGATTGGGCAAAAGGACTCTGGAGTAAAGGTGATTTCCCAAATATTTGGCTCTATGCCCGTTGCATCAAAAATCCCCGTCAAAGAATCAATGCAACCAAAGCAGTCAGAAGTCCAAACGCCAGGAACATCCGAAATAAATTCTGCCAAATCATCTTCGCAAAGAACCGAAGGACCAGAAATGATACCCTCCAAAGGACCAGAGACTCCAATCTCTTGAGAAGTTACGCCCGGGCAAACTCCCGCAGTGGTAAACGTGACCGTATTGACACCTTCATCCGCCAAATCCGAAAAGAAATACCCCGTTGTTGTATTGATACAAGCCCCACATGATGAAGACCAAACTCCGTAAGGTGGTGATACATTCAAATCAAAATCATCTCCTAGGCAAAGCATATCAGTGGTCGCTGTAAAGACCGGTGTCGGCGTATTGCTGATGGGAACGTTGATGATTGCCACATCGGCAAAACACGATCCGTCCAACACATGAATGACTTCCAACTGTCCAGATCCAGCAATGGCCGGATCAATGGTCAAGGTCAGCGGATCAAAGCAACCATCGCAGTCGACCGTCCACGATCCTGATTCTGTATTCGGGATCAGTTGAAAGGGCTCATCTCCCGAGCACAACGGTAGGGGAAATGTAAAACCCGCATCGGCATCACTCACAGCCACAACCTCCACATCATCCGAGACCACTTGGATGTAATCATCCGGTTCTGGATCTGGCCCATCGTACTGCGTCACACAAAACTCAACTGAACCTGATGAGCCGTCTACTAATGTAAAATCACCTATCACCGTGGCATCTGGTGCCGTGATAGTCATAATGGCATCTCCCCACCCGTTGTTTCCAGAATCCAACATTTCCAGTATATAGCAACCATTGGGCAAACAAATAGATCCCGTGAAAAGCGCATCTTCCTCCATCAAAACCGCTCCGTTTTCAGAAAGAATCGCCCAATCAATTTGGTTGTTTGCTGTATATGAGCCTGCGCTAGTTAAATCGATGTCAATCTCCGCACAAAACGTGTTGGCAGGCAATTGCGAAAACCAACCCGTTACCTGGGTCGTTTGCGACGTGCAAAAGTCCAACGTGTCCCCAATGCCCAAGAATGTATCACCTTCATACCAAAGCGTCGTTCCCTCGACGACTTCGCTCGAAGCAAAACGCCATGCTTCATTGCTGGCGTTCCAATTTCCTGTATTAAACCCAGCAGGTGAGACCCCATTCGTACCGCTACTATTTTGAATTCCTACGACCGCATCGCCCCAACCGCAACTCGGGCGATTGCCAAGGTATATTTCGATTACGTTGGTGCCTTCGTAGAGTACGATTTCTGCACTCACTTGCTGACTTGTGCAGCTGAACTGGCAAATCGAATTCCAAGAAGCAACAAATTTCCGGCAAGGGGCCACACCTTGGGTCGAATACCTGACGTTTCCACAAACAGATGGATTGAGGTCACTGTACACCGCCATGATGCTATTGATGGGCAAATTGGGTGATGGGTTGGTAGCCGACGGATTGTATCCCGCTGTTTCCCCCGTACTGAATGAAATCCACCCGTTGGATGACATTCTGCATTGCGCGTAATTCTGACCATAAAAATTGAACGAAAATCCAAGGGGAATGATCCCGCTGTACACGTCATCTCCCGTTGTAATCGCTGCCGCTCCTTGGCTAAATGGATATGGCAGAACATAATCAATGTCTTCAACTTCGTAATCTGAGCCTCTTACGGCCACATTTGCAATGCTAGGTGAAGTGAGCGT
>JAPKCA010000189.1 GCA_028823145.1 Flavobacteriales bacterium | reverse complement strand
AAGTTAGTTTTGTTTAATAATATCAACGTAAAAGCCCTATGCTAAAAACTTGTTTCAAAATCCATAAAGATAATTTTTATGCTTTTGTGGACGTTTTATGGACGATTTCGGAGTGAATGTCCTTCGAAGGAAGATGTTTATTCACGCCGAACTGACGCCCATGGCTAAACCTAAAAAGCCAATTGTCACCACCACGAAAGTCGGGCTGGTTAAGGCTCAAATCAAAACCGCCGTTGACATTCACCCCGGTGGGACGCCCCCGAGGTACAGGACATACTGCACAATGGCAAGCCGTACTGTTGTCTACTTGCTGATTGCTTTTCTACCCCGCTTCCCGTAATTTGATACAATGAGTGAACTAAAATCTGAACGTTGGGAGACAATCCCTCCAATCGAGAAAGTCGGTAAATATAAAGTCCGAGTCATTCGGGAACGATTCTCTAAAGATTGCGAGCGTTACCGGGTCAAATGTGTTAGGGCTAGGCTAATGGAATCCCATCCAGATTGGGCTCGGAAGGTTTTCTCTCGAGACACCGAAGACAAACCCATGAAGCAGCTGGCTTACGAGCATGCCTTCAAAATTAATGAGTTCCTGATCCATGGCGATCCCGACAATATCACCCACCACGAAATCGAAAGCCTCAAGAACCTCTTCGCCAAGATGAAAGGGCATAATGCGGCCCGCAAGGATGACCCTAATTGGGCGACTGTTACCGTTGACGACCTCGATCCCCTCATTGATACCGGCATAAAATTCCAGCGAGTGCTTAAGGAACACATTAACTGCAGCTGGACGGCGGGGATCGAACACCTAGAGATGAAGGGATTGGTTTTGCGGTTTGCTGGTTGGTTGCGATCTGAGTCAGAAAAATTGGTTGCGCCATCATTCACCGAGTTACTGCAAAAGTTCTTGGACGACAAAACCTCACCCACAGGTGGCGTGACAGGGAGGTCGATATCGGCCTCTCAAAAGTCGAGATGGAAACGCTACCTTGATTTGGCGGATGATTTGATCGGTCATTTTAAAACCTCGGATGACGAACGCATCATTCTCAACGCTTGTGTTCAAGGAATCAAAAGCGGTGAATACAAAGGGAAACCGTGGATGGACAGAACCAAGTGGCATGCGGCGAACATAATATCCCAATCTGGAATTTGGATGAAAGAGCAAGGGCATATCCCCGACAATTTCTTCAAACCTTTAACCAAAAGGTTCAGGGTCAACCGCTCACCTCTTCCTGTGCTGCTCCCGCCTGACCAAGTGGAAAAACTATTCACAACCGCGGCGAACAATCCCGGGCAAATAGATCACATCCCTTTCATGGCAGTGCTATTCGGGACAGGGTGCCGACCAAGTGAAGCCGCCTCCGACAACGATCCTGCTTGGCCCAAAAAGCAACGCCGTTACCAGTGGGGCAAAGGTTTCCTTGTCAATCGGTTTGTCCGGAAAGACACCCTGTGCTTTTAAGGTTTCCAGAAAGGGTGGATTTGTCGTGAAAATAGAAAAGGAGGGGTACGAAACGATTGAGATTCAAGTCGTGGGTCAAATCTCCGGAGGCGGTTCTGCAGGGTTAGCCGGGAATGTTCTTCTTGGAGGAGTTATCGGATTGGGGGTTGATGCGGCAACAGGTGCCGCAAAGGATCTAAAGCCCAATCCAATCGATGTTAAACTAGTTCCAATCAAGCAGGATGACAAACCAACCGGCCAAACCAATATCAAAGGGAAGGAAATAAACTTCAAATTGAGTATTGTTGA
>JAPKCA010000084.1 GCA_028823145.1 Flavobacteriales bacterium | reverse complement strand
GGGAATCGACCGAGCTTAAGTCGCGTGTGCCGAATGAATTTCTTCAGTTGATGAAGGGAGGAAAGGGGCCAAAAGCTATTCCTGGAAAATCCCGCAAAAAAAAAACGCACTCACCTCGAGAGGGAGCGCGACAGGTGTCGGGAGGACGGAAACCTTTATAGTTGGTATCGGCTTTGCAGCCAATCTCTTAATTCAATAGACTCGATCGGGCTCAAGCTTCGAAAGGCAATTCGCATTGCTCGGCGGATCATCACCGGTTCTCCATGCACGTGACGGATGAGTGTCTTGTACTGCTCGAGTACGCTTGGAGCGTGGGGGATGGGTATTCCTGGGATCGACATGATTGCAAATTGTTGTAATCGAAGATACCTACGGAAATGAGGGGCCTGATGTTTCAAGTAGGCAAGTGATATTTTAGAGCTCGAACATTATAGCTCTCATAATCAGCTGAATAAGAACAGAGCGCTGGAACGTTTTCTAGCGCTCTGCTTAACCTAAACCAAAAATCAAAGGTTCTTTGCCCTACGACTTTGTGCAGTGATGTATCCAACCTCCGTGCCAAAATTGAATCAACAAAAGGAAAACGGTCAATCTCCATCTAAATTTGGGCGCTATAAACCACTGTAACATGTCTCAGCCTGTCTTTGTTGTATCCGCCGTTCGCACACCCATGGGAAGCTTCTTGGGATCACTATCATCTGTTCCAGCCACGGCCTTGGGCAGCACAGCCATCCGAGGAGCTTTAAAAGCTGCTGGGATCGACGGAAACGAGGTCAACGAGGTTTTCATGGGCAATGTGCTTCAAGCGGGTCTCGGGCAAGCTCCGGCCCGCCAGGCGGCTATGGGGGCCGGAATTCCAAACTCTGTTCCTTGCACCACAATCAACAAAGTCTGCGCGAGTGGAATGAAGTCACTCGCTCTTGGAGCTCAGGCAATTGCCGCGGGAGATGCGGATGTTATTGTCGCTGGTGGAATGGAGAGCATGAGCCGTGTGCCTCATTACCTTCAAAGTAGAAATGGCAACAAATTTGGAGACGTTTCGGCAAAGGATGGAATGTTGCTGGATGGATTGACGGATGTGTACAATGCAACCCATATGGGAAACTGTGCTGAATTGTGTGCGAAAGAGCACAGCATTTCTCGGGAGGCTCAAGATGACTTTGCTATTTCTAGCTATGAACGTTCGGCCGCGGCTTGGGAAGCTGGAAGCTTTGATAGCGAAATTGTTTCGGTCGAAATCCCGCAGAGGAAGGGAGATCCCGTTCTTGTCAGCCAAGATGAAGAGTTTACGCAAGTCAAGATGGAGAAAATCCGGACGTTGCGCCCCGCTTTCCAAAAGGACGGTTCGATAACAGCGGCCAATGCGTCGACTTTGAACGATGGAGCCAGTGCTTTGATTTTGGCTTCAGAAGCTGCTGTAAAGCGATTGGGGCTGACCCCATTGGCTCGGTTGGTGTCTGCTGCCGATGCCGCTCATCAACCAGAGTGGTTTACCACTGCTCCTGCGAAGGCCGTGCCATTGGCTCTATCAAAAGCTTCTTGGTCCACTGAGGACGTGGATTTGTGGGAATTGAACGAGGCCTTTGCGGTAGTCGGATTGGCCAATATGGAACTTCTTGGGTTGGATCCAGCGAAAGTGAATGTCAATGGCGGAGCGGTTGCTTTGGGTCATCCGCTCGGGTCAAGTGGCTCGCGAATTGTGGTGACATTAATTCACGCCTTGATACAAAAAGGATTGAAAAAGGGAGCGGCAGGCATTTGCAACGGAGGTGGAGGTGCTTCCGCTATGACCGTTGAAATCGTTTAATGAAAACATGACCGACTTGCATCACATTGTTCAAGTTCCGTTGGCTCCTCTGCGTGAGGGTCCTTCAGATCGCGCAGAACAGGTTTCGCAGTTGCACGCCGGAGAATTTTGCAGAATTATTGGCCAGGGGGAGAAGGATTGGGTCGAAGTAGAACTTGAAGCAGATGGATACAGGGGTTGGTGCGATGTCAAGCAGCTGCTCAAGGTCGATGGATTTAGCATTGAATCATCCAATTTGATCCAATCGCCTATCTCTGTGTGGCATGAAGAGGATGGGTCTTCACTGATTTTACCTGCTGGATCTCGTGTGCAATCCAATACATCGGGAAATTGGTTTTTGGCAGGTAGACCGTTGACTCCTGCGACAGATTTGGATGTGTGTTTCCATCCTTTTTCTTCGCCGCTTGAAGCCGCTCTGAATTTTATGGGTTCACCTTATGCATGGGGCGGCAAGTCGGTGCTTGGAATGGATTGTTCAGGCCTTACCCAAATGGCCTATCTGCTTTGCGGTAGACGACTTCCCCGGGACGCCAGTCAGCAGGTTCTTGAAGGGGAGCATGTGGAATGGAATCACCGCCAAATAGGCGACATGGCCTTCTTTGCTAACGAAAAAGGAGCCATCACTCATGTGGGCATCTTGGCTTCACCAAATGAAATTATCCACGCTTCCGGTCACGTGCGGAGAGACGTGTTGACATCCGAAGGGATTCTTCGAGACAACCTGCTAACACACGCAATTTCCGAGCTGAGGAGAGTCTAATGAATTTCTAAGCTCTTATTCGACTGGACCAAGTCCTGTAGAAGAGGGGCGGGTCTGTAGCGGTCTTCACCATAGCTACTTTGGAGTTGTTGCAGCTGTTCTAAAACAACATCGAGCCCCCATTCATTGGCCCACTCCAGAAGGCCCTTGGGATAATTGACCCCACGCGTCATGGCCAACTCCAAGTCTGGAGCACTCGCTATTCCAAGTGCCAACGCATCGAAGGCTTCATTCATGAGCATCGCCAAGATGCGATTTTGAATCCAACCCCAATCCCCGGTTTTGTTGGCAGGGGACCCCAGGGGTTTTCCATCTTGATAAGAGTAATAACCTCTTCCTGTCTTTCGTCCCAACCATCCAGCTTCGACATGCTTTTTCTGAATGAGGCTTGGCCGATATCGGGGATCAAAATAAAAGGCTTCGAATACCGACTTTGTAACGGCATAGTTGACGTCGTTTCCGATCAAATCCATCAGCTCGAATGGTCCCATTTTGAATCCCGCATCCTTCATCGCGGCATCTACTTCATGTGGTGAGGCCAATCCTTCTTCTACGATACGCAGAGCTTCTCCATAAAAGGGCCTTGCAATACGATTCACAATAAACCCTGGCGTGTCTTTGGCCTGAACGGGGATCTTCCCCCAGGCTTTCATCCAGTCCAAGCACTGGACGACATGTTGCTGATCAGTTTGAATGGCCGGGACGACTTCAACCAGCGCCATCAATGGGGCGGGGTTGAAAAAATGCAATCCTAAAAACCGACTCGGATGCTTCAACACGCCAGCTAAACCTGTGACAGAAAGGGAAGATGTATTCGTTGCGAGGATTGTTGATTCACCAACGATTTCCTCCAACGCTTGAAGCACTCCCTTTTTCGCATCAAAGTCTTCCACGATGGCTTCAATGATCAAATGGCATGAAGCCAAGTTTTGAAGATCGGTGGTTCGGACAATGCGCTCCTGCAAGGCCACGGATTCAACGGATTCCAATCGTCCCTTTTCGACCAGTCGATCGCAGACGGCGGCCAACTGATCAGCACTTTTCGCCAACCTCTCAGAGGATTGGTCCAAAAGCAATACCTGCCAACCAGTTTGCGCAGCGATTTGTGCAATGCCTGAGCCCATGGCTCCAGCTCCAACAATGCCGACAATCATTTGGGTGTTTTCCATCTTGGGAAGATTTATCCTTTCCGTGCGAAGTTCGGGAAACTCGAATTGATAACTTGCGCCTTTAAATTATAGAGATGGAAGTATTGGAAGAACTGAACGAGACCGTGAGCTACTTGAGGGATCGAGGAGTGGGGCAGGTTGATTGCAGCATCGTTCTTGGAACGGGATTGGGTGATTTGATTCAACACATTGAACCGTCCGTCACCTTGAATTACAGTCAAATCCCTCATCTTCCAGTAGCGACTTTGGAATTCCATTTTGGCAAGTTGATCTACGGAAAACTCGGCGGAAAATGGGTGCTAGCATGGCAAGGTCGGTTCCATTATTATGAAGGCTACTCCATGGAACAAGTTGTCAAGCCGGTGCGCATTGCAGGGATGCTCGGTGCACGGGCAATGTTCATTTCCAATGCTTCGGGGTCTCTCAATGAGGCTTTTAAGAAAGGAGATTTATTGTGTGTAGAAGACCATATCAATTTGCAACCAGAAGGACCACTCCGCGGGGAAAACCTAGCCACATTGGGTGTTCGGTTTCCTGATATGAGCGCTCCCTATCATGGTGGCTTGAGGTCCATTTTACGAGAAGAGGCTGACAGCCAAGGTGTGGCCATGCATGACGGAGTTTATGCCAGTGTCCCCGGACCACATTTGGAGACCAGGGCAGAATACCGTTACCTGAGGAGAATTGGTGCGGATGCGGTCGGGATGTCAACCGTTCCAGAGGTGATCGCTGCCGTTCACATGGGATTGCCATGCATCGCTGTAAGTGTCTTGACAGATGAATGCAATCCCGATGCCTTAAAACGGGTGGATATCGATGATATCGTAGCCGTTGCAAAGGCCGCAGAACCGGATTTGACCAGTTTGTTTTCGGCGCTTGTGGATCGGTTGGATGAAGGGTTATCTCGGTAAAAGAGGTGTAATTGAGTCAGTTACAAACTGAGGTGGGGCATAAGTGAATTCAAGGAGCATCTAAGAGAAGTCTGTGTTTTTATTGGCTGCATGATCTTCAGATTTCATTCCATTCGATGTCGTGAATGCGGAGAGGTTCTTCAAGGCCGTCGAGACAAAATATTTTGTGACGATGGCTGTAGAAGTAAGCATCACCGCAAAACGAACATGGCACTTCCTGCACTCAAGCGAATCGATCGGGTTTTGCTGCGCAATCGAAACATATTGAAGGATATGAAAACGGCCCAATTACCAACGAAAGAATCCGGCGAACAATTTAGGTGGCTGAGAAGGAAGGGATTTGATTTCAATTTTCATACCCATGTGGATGCGCTGGCTGATGGCCGTTTGGCGATCATGTGTTACGAAGAAGGATACATCCTCGATGAGGATGGAATTCAACCTTGGTCAGCACAACCCGAAAAAATACTAGCGCTTCTTCCCGCTTGACTTTTTAGATGACTTTTTAGATGAAGATTTTGACTTCTTCTTCCTTTCGTGAAAAGCTCCTTGGTAAAGGGGATCTCGTTTCTTCATCTCGCGATCAATCTCGCGAGCCTGCAATTGCTTTTCTTCTTTTGGGGTAACGACCTCTTTCAGGGTGGATGGTGGAGTGATTTCTTTCATCAACTGACCGGTCAATGATTCAATTCGCTCACGCGCATAGCGCTCGGACGGGTCTTCCAACGTAATGGCTTCTCCATGCCGAAAAGCTCGACCTGTTCGTCCAATTCGGTGGACGTAATCGTGAGGATCACGGGGCACAGAGAAATTAATGACCATTTCGGTTTCAGGAACATCAATTCCTCGACTCGCGATGTCTGTTGAGACCAAAACCTGAACTGCACCAGAACGAAAGTCATCCATGGCATTGATCCGTGCGTTCTGCCCTTTGTTGCTGTGGATGGATCTCACTTCGAATTCAAAGGTTCGTTGCAAGTAGCGCGCTACGTTTTCCGCATCATCCTTTTTGCGTGCAAAAATCAACAATCGTTTTTCCATCAAGCGTTCTCGAATAAGCCATTCGATGAAACTCAATTTGGTTCGTTGATTGGCTAGAGACACGCGGAATTGTTCTACTGTCTCTACGGGTGTTGATTCCGGCGAAGCCTCAATCCGAGTTGGCCAAAGCAAGAACTCGTCAGCCAATCGTTCCACACGATGAGGAAAAGTGGCGGAGAAAAGAACATTTTGGCGCTTGGACGGAATAATTTCTTGAATTTGTCTTAGCTGGGGCATGAATCCCATGTCCATCATTCGGTCAGCTTCGTCCAAAACCAAATGCTTGATTTTTTTTGGCTCAAAAATTCCCATGTGATAGATCTCAATGAATCTGCCTGGTGTGGCAATCAACAGATCAACGCCGGTTTTGACGGCCTGGGCTTGAGCTTTAGGACCAACTCCTCCATAGAGCGGGATGCATCTTAAATCAGTGTAAGATGCAAATTGCATGGCCTCGTGATGAATTTGGAGAACCAATTCTTTTGTCGGTGCTAAAATTAAAGCGCGCGGCGCATCGCCCTGTGCATACTTCAATGTTTGGAGCAGCGGCAAGAGGAAAGCGGCGGTTTTGCCGGTGCCAGTTTGCGCGATGCCAATGACATCCTGTCCAGAACGGAGAGGGGGAATTGCCATTGCTTGAATGGGTGTTGGATTCTCATACCCCGCTTCTTCAATCGCGTTTAAGAACTGACGTGTGAGCTTTAGCTCTTCAAAACTCATGTCACAAAGTTAGGTTACCTAAATTGCACCTCGATAATGATGGATGAATTTGCTCATATGAGACCGTACCGTGAGGACGAAGTGCCTGGCGCGGTTCGATTGCTATTGGATGCGCTCGACTGGGAAGCAGTGCTAGCTCCCTTGTTGGGAAAGGAAGGTGTTGACACCCTGATCTCGGGTCTTTCGGGAGTCAAAAGCGTTGATGCTTTTCAAGAAAACCTTTCGAAGGCCTTCTTTGGTATGGTTCTCGAAAGGACGGCTGATACAGTGACCTTTTCTTTTCCTAAAAACTTTGATCCAAAGGGGGCGCTATTTATCTCAAATCATCGGGACATTGTTTTGGACCCATCGTTAATAAACATGGCACTTTTGTCCATTGGAGCGGAAACAACAGAGATTGGAATTGGCAGCAACTTATTGGCCACTCCTTGGATTGAGGCCTTGGTTAGGCTCAACAAGAGCTTCATCGTTCAGCGAGGAGGTGGTCCGCGTGAGCAATTGGCAAGCAGTTCGGAAGTGGCAGAATATGTGAGATTTGTGGTTGGAGGAGAACAATCAAGCGTTTGGCTCGCTCATCGAGAAGGCCGTGCGAAGGATGGGGATGACCGAACTTCACCTGCGTTGATTCGCATGTTGATGAATGGGGAAGATTCCAATGCGTGGAATGCGCTTCGCGTTCACCCGGTTACCCTGAGCTACGAGTGGGATCCATGCGATGCGATGAAGGTGAGAGAATTGCTCATTCGCGAATGGAAAGATGGCGCATATGAGAAGGATGAAGGAGAGGATGAGCGAAGCATGAAACAGGGTTTGTTCGGTTGGAAGGGTGGTATTCATGTGGCTTTCGGCGCACCAGTTTATTGGGTGGAGGGCAATGAAATCGGACGTCCACATCAATGGCTCGCAGAGAAACTTGACGGTGAGTTGCATGATGCGATGAAACCTTGGCCTTCCCAGCATTGGGCAGCTCAATCCTTGATTGAAATGGGTGCAAAGGACTCCATTGATTGGCCGACGGGCTGGTTGCCTTCGCCTGTTTCTGATGAAGAATCTGTCAAATGTCAAAAAAAGGTAGAGCAGGTGTTGGAAGCGTTGAGTGACTTGCCATTCAAGGCTGATGATATTCGCAAGAAATGGTGTGAAATCACAGCTCGACCCCTATTGAATCAACAAGCGATTCGCTTGCGTCATTCTCATGTCGGAGGGCGTTAAGCTTTCCAGACCCGGGCAATTTCAGAGCAAACGATTGCTCCAGCAACACCGGCATTAAGAGATTCGGCCTCCCCAATACGAGGAATGGCAATTCGTTGGGCTTCAGTTGGCAATGCGTCCAAAGGAATGCCGTGAGATTCTGATCCAACCCAAAGGACCCCCGGTTTCCATTCAGTGGTGATGTAATCACTTCCGCTCATGTCCAATGCGTAATGAGGCAGATCACCGAAAAGCTCTTTTTGGTCTGTTGGAATTGTTGCCGTGGGCACCCTGAAAATGGAGCCCATGGATGCTTGAACACATTTGGGGGACCATGGATCCGTAGAGCCTTCCGTCAAAAGAACGCCGGCCATCCCGAACCAATGTGCTGTTCGTATCAACGTCCCCATGTTGCCCGGGTCCGCAATACCCGCCGCTAAGAGGATGAATGGCAACTTTGCTTCATGCACATTCTGAACGATTTGTTCGGCAGATATTTGAGGGGCATTAACTAGTGCCAAAAGACCTGGTGGGGTTTTCAAGCTCGATATACGCGTCATCTCCTTCGCGGATACGATCTCACAAAGAACTGAATGAGCTGCTGAAATGTGTTTGACCATGCTAGCAACGCAGTAAATTCGCTCTACCTGGATATCGCTTTTCTCCAATTCCATGAATCCCTTGACCCCTTCAACGATAAATTTTCCAGTCCTGAGACGCTCTGAACGGTGCTGCAAAGAGCGGGTGAAAAGGATTTCGTTTCGGGTCATAGGAATTGGGTTCTTTCGTCAAAAATATGCCTTGACAAGTTGTTGGTTGGGTTTTGCGGGATTTCTTATGCTGGGTATCGCGGGTTGTTCTCCTTTGAGACATTTGGCTCCGGATGATCAATTCTTGTCATCCAATGAGATTTTATGGCAAGATCAAGGGCAGGATGTGAGCCCGTTGAAGGGGGCAGAGTCTGTGGTCAGGCAGCCAACAAATACACGGTTGATTGGGCTAAGGATACCCTTGGTCATTCACGGTTTGATCCGTCCAGAAGCACTGGGCAATGCACTTGATAGAAGGAAATTGAAAGGAAAGG
>JAPKCA010000083.1 GCA_028823145.1 Flavobacteriales bacterium | reverse complement strand
AAACGGGACTGTCTGAGATAAAGTCGCCAACAGCGAAACCTTCGAAACCCTCATCGTACAAAATGTCTTGAGAAATGGCTGATACAGAAAATACTAAACCAGCTAACAGTAGAATGTTCTTCATGCGTGTGAATTTAATCGTTCCTGCAAGATACGGATATTAATCAAGAATTCCATATGCCCGGATGGGAAGGAACGATCATCTTGGTCTAGTTTCGTTTCATGTTTTGGAAGGGTAACTTAAGAAAAATGGCTACAGAGCCTGAATTGTCAACATCCAATGTGGTGTCATATAGTTGGAATGGCGCGGATATTCTAGAGAATAAATCACCCATTGACCCCGAAGGATGGATTGGTCAAGACATTGAAATAAATCACACCGGGCGTATTCACTGCGTCGTAACGGGAAAACGCATAAAGAAGGCATATGGTGAAGGGATGTGTTATGATGCATGGCGCTCTTCCCCTCATTCGGTGGAAAGTGTGATTCATCCGGAATTGAGTCGAATTCATGAGGGAATCGCTTTGCGCGACAAGGAATGGGAAGAAAAGCACCACAATCAACCTCATATCGTTTATATCAGTCAAACGAGTGGGTTGAAGGTGGGTGTGACAAGAGAAACAAATGTCCCTTATCGCTGGCATGATCAAGGTGCGATTGGAGCAATTGTTATTTGCAAAACCCCTTATCGTCAGCTTGCTGGTCAAATTGAAGTGGCTCTGAAACCGCACATGGCGGATAGAACGAATTACCGAAAAATGCTCGCGGAAGTGCCATTTGATGCCGATGCTTTGGACGAGGCGAGAGAGCAGGCTTTTGAATGGCTTGGTGAGGAGTATGAATCATTTTTTGAAGAAATCAGCCAACCTGTTTGCATTCAATACCCCGTTATCGAATTCCCGAGCAAAATACAGAGCGTTCGCTTGGACAAGATGCCCATGTTATCTGGGCGATTGGTAGGAATCAAGGGGCAATACCTCATATTCGAGGATGGGTGTGTGCTCAACATTCGCAACCATGCTGGTTATGAAATTGAACTAACCGTTGGAGATTCAGTTCAATGAAGGATCAATAGGGGCATTGGCAATATGGGAAAACCCTGATCCCATGCTATGGATCAATTGTTTCCAATAATCTTCCTCTTCAATTTTGGTGTCCATGATTATGTCGATGGGCGCATCTGCCATGAACCAGGATTTACTTCGAACTTCATCTGCCAATTGACCCGGGATCCAACCGGCATATCCAATGAAAAATCGCAGTTCGTTTTCTTTAATACTTCCCGACTGAACAGCGTCTTTTACCCAGTCAAAATCGCCCCCCATGAAAAGACCTTGCGTCACTTGAATGGCGTCTGGTATGTCATGGCGCGTATGCAAGTAGTACAAATTCGAGTTTTTAACGGGTCCGCCAAGGCTAATTCGGGCCTTCCATTCGGAAATTCCACTCAACAATTCATGCAAATCCACTTCGATGAAGTTGTTCAGCACAAACCCGAATGAGCCTTCTTCATTGTGTTCGCACAATAGGACAGCCTTCCTCCCAAAATAGGCGTCATCCATAAAGGGCTCAGAAAGCAATATCTTGCCGACCGTAGGCTCAACGAAATTTCCTGGTGTAAAACGAATCATTCGTGCAAAGTTCCGACTTTTACGGCAAACTCAATAGCATGATTTTTTGTGTTCAACGCATGGTCTTATCATGCAAATATTGGCGTTCAGAATTCTTGGGATTGATGTTCATTGTGGGCATCATCAGCCCAGTATTTGCTCAACAAAGCGACCTGATGGGCGACCCCATGGTGCTTCATGGTAACAATGCAACACCCACTTGGAGCGAAGCCATCAGCGCTTTTGAACAATTGGCGGATTCGAATCACTCCACATGCTTGATTGAAATCGGCAAGAGCGATGTGGGACGTCCGATCCATGCTTTTGTGCTTTCTCCTGAAGCTTCCGAAATCAGAGACGTACCATCCCTTGATTCTGTTTTTGGAGCACATCCCCATCGATTGCGGCTTTTGGTGAACAATGCCATACACCCAGGCGAACCTTGTGGTGTGGATGCCTCAATTGCTTGGATGAGGGAGGTTTTGGGCAATAAAAACAGGAATATGGCCTATTTGGAAGCAATGGATGTGGTGATTATCCCCATGTACAATGTGGGGGGAGCACTGAATCGAAATTGCTGTTCAAGAACCAATCAAGATGGGCCTGAGTCCTACGGATTTCGTGGCAACAGCCGAAACCTTGATTTGAATCGCGATTTCATTAAAATGGATAGCCGAAATGCACAGGCATTTGTTGGGTTGTACCATGCAATGGATCCAGACGTTTTTATAGATACCCACACCACGAACGGCGCGGATTATCCGTACCGGATGACCTTGATTACGACTCAGCCAGATAAAGCTGGGCCGATTTTGGGGCCATTTCTAAGGAATCGATTTGAGCCTGAATTGATGAAGCGCATGGCTGATAGAGGCGAACAGATGTCGCCTTATGTCAATACGAGAAAAGAGATTCCTGAAAATGGGATTGTTGCCTTTCTGGAGACTCCCCGGTATAGCACGGGGTACACGACTCTTTTTGGCACATTGGGGTTTACAGCGGAAGCGCATATGTTGAAACCCTTTCCTGAGAGGGTGGAGGCCACTCGATTGCTTCTTCATGAGTTAGCTGAACTGTGCATGGATTGGTCACGTGATATCTTGGACGTCAGGAGTCAGGAGCGAAGCAGACTGGCTGCTGTTTCAGAACTTCCAGTGCGTTGGTCTCTCAACGCCCAAGATTCGGTTCCCTTGCATTTCAAAGGATTTGAATCTCGGCGAGAGTGGAGTCCCGTAACGAAAGGAATACGATTGCTTTATGACGCCTCCATTCCATGGGAAGATTCGATCGCATTTTTCAATTCTTACGAAGCAACCCATATCACGACTCTTCCGGCCTACTACTACATACCACAAGCTTGGCGTGAGGTCATTGATCGGCTTCATTGGAATGGTGTGCTCATGGAACGTATACCCAGGGACACGATCATTTCCGCTCGCGTTCAATACATCGAAGACTTTAATTCGGCTCGAAAACCCTACGAAGGCCACCATGTGAATCAAGTCGATTCGATTGCAGAGCGTGTTGAGGACATCCGGTTATTTGCTGGAGATTATATCCTGTCGACCCATCAGGCTCAGGTCCGAATTCTGGCTGAAACGTTGGATCCAATGGCGCACGATTCCTATTTCACGTGGAATTTCTTTGACAGTGCGTTGCAGCAAAAGGAGTATTTTAGCAGCTATGTTTTCGAGGATACCGCCGCTCAGCTTCTGGAAGAAGACCCAGCGATGAAAGCGGCTTTCGAGCGTGAGAAAGAACAATTTCCAGAACGTATGCGTGACGAAAGATCTCAGTTGAATTGGATTTATAGACAATCCAAACATTTTGAAGGATCGGTGAATCGGTATCCTGTCTTCAAGTCGATTGAGTATAGGAATGATCCCCATTGACCATGAAGCAATTGTGGCACCTCCCTTCTCGTTTTGTGAGTACAACGCATAGCGTTGGCAGAGCCCTACGTAGGGATGTCGTGGGACTGACGCCCGTGCAAATTCGAGTGGTATTGGATGGATTGTCCCGGTTGCATCCTGGGCCGTTTGATGTCCATTTTGAGTATGTAAAAATGGGAGAGATTCAGGTGGGTTGCATTCGAAAAAAGGAAGGCAAGCCAAAGGGAGGAGTTTTCTTGGTTCACGGTGGCGGGTTTGCCTTTGGATCGGCAAGAACCCATCGTGCTTTGGCAAGTCACTTGGTTCGCCTCACAGATATGGAGGTTTGGATTCCGGAGTATCGATTGGCTCCAGAATGTCCATTCCCGGCAGGTTTAGATGATTTGCAAGAAATATATTCGCGCTTTGAAAATTGCTTTTCAAGCCGTTTTATTGCGGGTGACTCAGCGGGAGGGAATATGGCCGTGGCTTGTTTGCAGCGTCTGCTGACATCGGGGGCAAAGCGAGTTCATGGCCTTTTATTGATGTCGCCTTGGGTGGATCTCAGACCGTCATCAGATAGCAATCGGCAAGACGCACATCATTGGAGCCCTTTTGATCGATTGGATATGTTGGAATATGCAACGCATTATCTCGGAGATCAATTGCCAAGTATACCCGAAGCATCACCTATCATGGGTTCATTTTCAAACTTTCCTAGCACCTACATTGAAGCGTCCAAAGAAGAATTTTTGTTTCCCGATTCTTTGGCGATCAAAAAGTCGATGTTAGATGCGGGCGTCGATGTGACATGGCGAGAAGAGCCTGCCGCTTTGCATGCTTGGCAATTGTTTCCAGACCTTTTGCCCGAAGCGAAGCGTTCGCTTTCTTCGATGGCGTTATTCGTTGTTCAGCAGAGTCAAAAAAACGATCAATGAAGCGGGGCGTCACTCGTTTTCCATGCATCCAAAGCTGAGCAAAGGATGTTGAGGGCATCATCGATTTCATCGTCGGTCATGGTCAAAGGAGGCGTTATCCGAAACGCTTGAGGCGTGCTCAAGAAATAGAAGATAAGGAGGCCGTTTTTCAAGGCATGCTGTACACAGAAGTGAACGGCATCCGATCTGTCCAATTCAACAGCGATGAAGTATCCGATTCGACGAACTTCTACCACCGCACCATGCGCACGAATTCTTTCTTCGATTCTGGATCCACGGCTCTCAATTTCGGCCCAATCCATGGAATTTAACAGGTCGAAACCAGCAGCTGCAGCAGCGCATGCCAACGGATGACCTCCGAATGTGGTGATGTGGGATAATGACGGAGATTCTGCGAGAGTCTTCATGCGCTCTTTGCCAGAAACAAATGCTCCCATGGGTACTCCTGCACCGATGGCCTTTCCAAGGCAGAGTACATCAGGAACAATTCCAAAATGTTCGAATGCGAATGGTTTGCCAGTTCTTCCGATTCCACATTGGATTTCATCCAAAATCAAAAGTGTTCCGGTTTCATCACACCGATTGCGGAGGGCATGCATCCATTCTTGATGCGGGATGCGCACTCCAGCGTCACCTTGTACCGTTTCCATGATCACGGCAGCATGTGATCCATCGATACGCTGCAAGTCTTCAAAATCATTGAGCGCAATGAAATCCACACCCTCCATGAGTGGTTCAAATGGCGCACGTCGTTCTTTGTTAGAGCTGATGCTTAGGGCGCCGAACGTATTTCCATGATAGCCATCTTTCAAGGACAAAAATGATTTGCGACCACTGGATTTACGCGCCAGTTTTAGCGCTCCATCGATTGCTTCAGCTCCAGAATTAACGAAATAAACAGCATCAAGGGCTGTAGGCAGGAGGGCAAGTAGGGAAACCGCGGCAGCATCTTGCGCGGATTGACGAAATTCCCCGTAGACCATAACATGCAAATGGGCTTCGACTTGTTCATGCAAGGCTTGCTTGATTTTTGGATGCCCATGTCCATATGTGCTCACACCAATGCCAGAAACGAAATCGATCAACTTTCGACCATCAGCCAATTCAATGTACACGCCATTTGCGCTCTTAACTCTTAGATTCAGAGGTGATAAGGTGGTTTGAGCTAAACCAAAATCGAGGAATTCATGCATGATCACTCTTGCGTTTCGATATCGAATTCATCCATGAATATCCAACTGGGATTTCCCGCACCCAAATGCCATTCTGGCAAGGAGCCGTAATGGTTTACCTCAGCACGCCAATAACGTGCGGGGGATGTTTCGTGTGTCACGAACCGGTGTGAAATAGCGGACTCTTCCGTGTTGGAATGGCTGTGAGAAATGGTTTCCAAAAGGTTCCAATGGACGTTGTCGTGTGAGTTGTAAAACGACACTGATTTGGGAAGAAAAATCCATGGTCGAATGTCCCGCAACGCTCCAATAGATAGGCTTTGAACTTGTTTGCGCTCTCCCAAATCGACGGTGGCAATGACATCTGTTCCCCAGAATCCCTGCCAATCGCCAGTTTGATAATGGTTGTTCCCTTGAATTCCATCGATCAAGGCCTGGCCACCACCCGCTGCATATTGCGGGTCAAAGGCAGTGTTGAGTGTGACGACGTGGTGATGATTGATTTCTCTGACGGAGTGAGAAACAATGGGGGATTTCAGTTCATGGGTCGTTTCGCTGTATGCTTCAATTCTTGTGTCTTCATTGATTGAGAATGGCTGGTCGTAGCGAATCCAAGGAGTTCGACAGAGAGCTCCAGAAATGGAACAAAGGCGGTATTGAACGTGGGCATCACTTTTCATGGTGCTAATGGAAACAACCGTTTGCTCTGATTGGAATGTTCTTGGCGCGTGAATCACTGGCACCGGAACGAAGGTGGAATCATTCATCTTTTGGGTAGGGCGATCCTCCTTGGATTGACCAAAGGTGGAAGGCTCATTTTGACATTCAAAGGCCAGTTGCCCCCCTTGCATGAGGATTGTTTTTGAAACCCAACTTTCGCTCCTGTGCTGTCCATTCACTGACCATCCCGAAACATAAGGTTGATTATTTGTTCTGGAAATCAACAGTGAAGCACGATCAACTCCTGTGTCTTTTCGGGGATGGATGTGTATTGCATCGAACAAGGGAATCCCCGAAACCACTTGGTCTGATCCCGGGCAAACGGGATAGAGACCCAATGCACTCCACACATACCATGCGCTCATTTGTCCGCAATCCTCATTGCCTGAAAGTCCATCAGGTTGATTGGCATAGAGGTCTTTTTGGATGGATCGAACCAATTCTGCTGTGCGTGACGTATTGCCAACGTACGGATAGAGAAATGCCATGTGATGGCTCGGCTCGTTGCCATGAGCATACTGCCCAATCATGCCGGTAATGTCCGGTTGCTGCCTTCCTGTTGTTTCACTATCTGAAGTGAACATCTCCTCTAGTTTTTGGAGGTAGGATTGATCTCCTCCCATCAAATCAATGTGTCCATTGACATCATGTGGAGTGAAGAAATTGTACTGCCACCCGTTGGCCTCTGTATAATTGAAATTGACCTCGCGTGGTTCAAAAGCTTCTAGCCAGGCGCCTCCGCGTTTTGGCTGGATGAATCCTGACTTTGCATTGTAGAGATTCCGATAGAAGAGAGAGCGGTTTGTGAACCGGGATTTAGCAGCCTTGGCTGGTGCATATGAATCTTCAAGATGGCTAGCAAAAGCAGCTATACAAGCATCATCAAAAGCATATTCCAATGTCTTGGATACGGATTCGTGCTCTTTGTCTAGCGGGATAAATCCGAATTTTTGGAAGGAAGGAAGCCCAAGATGGGAACTGTCGGCCGCCTGCAACATAGCCTCGAAGGCCAGTGGCTGATCAAACCCTTCAATTCCCCAGGTGATGGCGTCTTGAATCACGGGGACGCTATGGTATCCAATCATGCAGCCCGTGTAGTTTCCTGCAAGCTCCCATACGGGAAATTGTCCGCCTTCTTGATACATTCTCAGCATGGTGCGAACGAAGTCCTTGGATCGCTTGGGTTCAATCCAATTGAGCAAGGGGTGGAGCGAACGAAAGGTATCCCAGAGGGAAAATATGGTGTAATGGGCTTCTTCTTCGTCGGTCAATTGATGAATTTTCAAGTCGGTCCCTCGGTACCGTAAATCTACATCTGACGCGATGTTTGGCGTGGTCATGCTATGGTAGAGTGCGGAATAAAAGGTGGTTCTTTCATCTGCACTACCTCCTTCGATCTCGATGCAACCCAATTGCTCTTCCCACGTTGACTCAGCATCGGCTTTAAAATCTTCAAAAAGTCTGGCCGGGGCTTCTTTTTCGAGGTTGTTCAATGCCCCGTCAATATCTACGAAACTCAATCCCACATGGGCATTCAATTCATCCACAACGCCGAAGTCACAGGCGAAAACCGGAACGTATTCCAGGGTTTGAAGGGTCGTGCCATCTTCGAGTGTGTCCGTTACGGTAATTTCAGATAATTGATCTCGCCATTCAAAAGCACGATCAAACCTCGCAGCGAAATAAACATGTTGCTCTCTTGCCCAATTATCTGAAACACGATGTCCGACCAGCGTGGAGTCATCGAAGGGATAGATGCTGTAATGAATCAGTTTGTCCCTGTGTTGAAGATCGAAGATGACTGTGAGGGTGTCAGGCTCATCGAGCTGGTAACGATGAATCCCAACACGCTCTGTCGCGGTTAGGTCGACCTGAATCTGATGGTCGTCGAGGTAGACACTGTAAAATCCAGCATGAGCAAATTCATTTTCATGGGAGAAGCGACTGCTGTATCGGTCGGACCATTTATTCGCTCCTGGTTTGAATTGCGTGCACGGCATCATGAGTATGTCGCCGTAATCCGAGACTCCAGTTCCTTGCAAGTGCGTGTGTGAAAAGCCGTATATCACCGAGTCGCTGTAGTGATATCCACCACAACCGTCCCAGCCATCGAGTCGCGTGTCTGGGCTGAGTTGTACCATTCCAAAGGGGAGGGTTGCTCCTGGATACGTGTGTCCATGTCCACCGGTTCCGATGAAGGGTTCACATTTTCGAACAAAGCCTTTGTGGACTCCTGTTCCTGGCAGCTTCCGAAAAAGATGCAGGCAAGGAAGAACAGGATATGGTTTTGAAAGACGCTTCTGGGTATCATGTGTTCTTAAATGGTATGAATAGCTCGCCAGATGGGCAAGATAGGCCTATGGTCGCTCCAATATCCACATTTTTGC
>JAPKCA010000188.1 GCA_028823145.1 Flavobacteriales bacterium | reverse complement strand
GTCAGCAACCGCTTGCAGGGGCAATGAGCGACCAAAAGCAACGGCGGCAACATCATCGACAGATTCAATAGGCGCGTCCGGCAAAGAACATCCCATGACCGCACAGATCAATCCAAGGCCGCCAAGTGAAAAACGCCTTTTTACCAAGGGGTGGTTCAACTTAGTCTGCAAGGGAATGCAATGCCTTCAAGTTGACTTCAATCACGGTCTTTGCCCGCAATTCCTGGATCCAATCGGCCTCCAACTGATCCTGATAAGCGGCAATGACTTGCCCACGCGCTTCGGAGAGTGTCTTCCCGCGCGGATCAAGCAATTCACGGACCTCCACGAGGATGACTTCATCTCCTCCAGCGGTGTACTCCAGAAAGGTGATGCCCTTCGGATTCATGGAGCTCACGCCATTGGCTACATCAGCGAGAACCCGGTCAGCCCAAGCGTTTTCGCCTTTGCTAAACAATCCTTCTTCCATGCGATAGGCCAACGGATTGAGGGCATTGGCTTCCGCGGAAAGGGTATTTAAATCCGTGCCTTTCTTGACTGCTTTGCGGACTTTTTTCGCCAATGACGCATCGGTGCAAATGAAAGCGCGGATATCCGCACGGGCTCCCCACATGAAATCATCGGTGTGCGCCACATGGAAGGCTTCCAATCCCGTCGTGTCTTTCACCGCACGGCTCCAAACTTTTTCGTCCGTCAATTCAAACAGTAAAATCCCGTCGTGGTACTCCTCCATCAGCAAGCGAAAGTCGTCGTGCTTGGATTCCAAACGCGCATCCTCGTACGACATCAAGAGTTTCTCCGACCAGGACTCCAATTGTCGATCGATGATCGTTGCGTAACCCACCTCAGCATTTCGGATTTTGGCCATGTTCAGGTGTGCCACGAAGTCCCCCAAGGTGGCCGTTTCACCTGCAATGGTCAACAAGGTTCGGCTTAAGTCAGATGCCCGTACTCCCGTAACCGGGTGTTTTGGAAAGAAGACGCTGTCTTGTTTGGCAGCCACACGGGTCAAGCCTTTTAAAGCGGATGATTGCAATTGGAAGCCATACTCGACTTGGAGATTTTTGATGAACGATGCACGCGTCAATTCTGAGCGGCTGTCTCGGCTGACTTTCTTCTCCAACTCACGCTTCGAAGCTTCGAATGAAGCAGGCGCTCGGTACTCCAGACGCTTGACGATATGCCAACCGTATGAAGTCTGGAAGGGGTCTGAGATTTGACCATCTTTTGAAAGCCCAAAAGCGGAATCCTCAAAAGATTCCACCATTTTTCCAGTGCTGAACCAAGGCAGCTCACCTCCTTTGCTAGAAGTTGAAGCGTCTTCGGACATTTTGAGCGCCGACTCCTCCCATGAAACGCCTTTTCTCAAGAGGTCATGGATTTGTGTAATGCGCGATTCGGCACGGTCTTTCGCATCATCCGTATCCCCACTCTTGGAGCGGATCATGATATGTGCGGTGCGGATTTCACCCCGTGCATCTCGACGTCCAGTGACTTCTAAGAAATGATAGCCGTAACGCGTTCTCACCAACGGGCTCAACGCACCCACAGCTGTCCGGAATGCCGCATCTTCAAATGGATAGACCATTTGAAAGGCCGTGAACCAACCCAGGTCCCCTCCGTTTTCTCTGGCACTTGGGTCGTCTGAGCCGCCTTTGGATTGGGCGATGATTTCAAAGTCTTCTCCTTGGTCGACACGGGTGCGCATCGCATTGGCTCGCTTCCATGCAATCAATGTATCGGAAGGAGTTGCTTCACTCGAGCAAG
>JAPKCA010000082.1 GCA_028823145.1 Flavobacteriales bacterium | reverse complement strand
AATACATCAATCATTTGGTAGAAATGACTGAAATCATTGACGGAATTATTCCGGACCGCATCAATAAATTGGTGGGTGAACTTTTCTGAGCTGACGTACAATACGGTCAATTCTGGGTTCTGCTCTTTGATTTCCAAACCGATGGCATGAGCCAAGTGGGTTTTGCCAAGGCCTGTAGAGCCGTAAATCAAAAGCGGGTTGAAAGCGGTTCCTCCGGGCTTGTTGGCAACGGCATATCCTGCTGACCGAGCCAATCGATTGCACTCGCCTTCAATGAATTGATCAAAATTGTAATTCGGGTTGAGGTTTGAATCAATATTCAACTTTCGTAAACCGGGAATGACAAACGGATTTTTAATTGGAGTTTCGTGCATGCCTACTGGCATGGCGACGGTTGGGTTTTTGGTGGCCTTGCGATTTGTTGTTGGAACCTTGACGGTGTAAGGACTTGAAAGTTGATTTCCAGTCGAGCCAGCATTTTCCATGATGATGCTGTATTCCAGGCGAGCATCGGGCCCCAGTTCTTTATGAATGGTCTTGCTTAATAATTGAATGTAGTGCTCTTCGAGCCATTCGAAAAAGAATTGAGATGGCACTTGGATGGTCAGCACTTGATTCTCAAGCTTAATCGGCTTGATCGGACTAAACCAGGTCTTGAACGCTTGGGGGCTGATATTGTCTTCAATAACGTTAAGGCAGCTCTTCCAAATGGTCAAGTGGTCTTGGTTCATGGTTCAGGTAGTCTAGTCGGTTTTGTCCAATCAATCGAGAAGGACTCAGTGCTTGAATCGGTTCTCACATAACGGGTGCAAGATTCTGATAAACTATCGGAAAAAAAAATGCATTTGCTATTGACTTTTGACCAAATTGAATTCTAGATATTTATTTTATAAATTATGAGTTGTTCCAATCTATATAATCATCTAGTTCGTCGAATTGGATATATGTAAATAGAAGTAATATAAGTAGTTAGGTAATATCATGAAAAAATGAACGATCATCGGATGGCTCATTATCTTCCATAGGTTCGTGGTTTGTTTCAGGGCACTTTATTCAATACTCATGGTTCATAAGTTCAAGATTCGGGTTCGGTACAGTGAAACTGATCAGATGGGGCGGGTCTATCATGGTGCGTATGCGTCATATTTGGAGGTGGCTCGGGTTGAAATGTTGCGCTCTTTGGGATGGAGCTACCGTGAAATGGAATCCCAGGGACTGATCTTGCCGGTGCGCGATCTAAAGGTCCAGTTTCTGAAACCTGTCATCTACGATCAAGAAATCGAATTGCGAACAACCGCAAAAGTGAAGTCTCCGTTTCGATTGGCTTTCGAATATGATATTTTGGTGGAGAATAAAATCGTGACGCAAGCTCAAGTCGAACTGGTGGGAGTGAATCGGGGCTCACAATCAATCTCACGATTGCCGGATCAGTTGATTTTAGATTTGGGTGGAATTGAAAACGACTGATCAGACAGAAGAGAAGCCAGAAGTCCATCGGCGCGATGAACGATTTCGTTCCAGTTGTATTTTTCCGCGACAGAGATCATTTCGAGTCCAAGGGTCACCCGAGATTCCATTCGCGTGGTCATTTGCTGACTGAGGGGCAATTCGGGTAAGCGAAAGCACCAGTTTGGAAGATAGTCGTCATAAGCGTTGCCGCGAGATACCAATGGAAGAACTCCTGCTTGCATAGATTCCATCATGCTAATGCCAAAATACTCCTGCCTAGGTTCATGGATGGCAATGTCAGCTCGTCGAAGCAGTTTTAAATATTCGCTTCTGGATTCAACATAGCCGTCGTGAATGATCTGATTCGAAAAACGGGTTCGAATATCAGCAAGCGCCTCGGGACATTCCTTGAATTGTTTTCCGCAAAGAATGAGTTTGAAGGGGAACCCATCATGCTGCAGTTCTTGTAAACTCAATAAAAAACGATCGGGAGCTTTATCATACTCCCAACGATGATTCCATAAAATCACAGGGGGACCAGCCGGTTGATTTTTTAAAAAACCTTCTGGATGATTTGGTTGTGCAATTCCAATAGGCAAAACGTCACTTTTTTGTTCGATGGCTTTTTTTGCATGAGGCATCTTCGCATCGGGCAAGGGCTGTAGGAAGGAAGGAATTGCTTCTAGGAATTGTTTTTGATGCGCGTGGGAATTGAACCAAATCGCATCTGCGGCTAGAGCGGATTGAATGTTCATGAATGCGTAGGTTCGATCCTGTCTTGATGGGGTATCAGGATCGCTTGGGCCGGATGGATACGTCAGTTGGTTCTCATGAAAGTATTGAACGATGGGAAGGTTCCTCCAGCCTTTGGGAAGAAGCCCTCGAAATGCGGAGACATCCATCATGTCTGTGGTGAGAATGACATCAGGTTGCTGGTCAAGTTCTGCTATGCGAGTGGCAAAGGTTGCTGCGCTTCCATGCATACGCCATTTCCAATGCCTGCCAGGAAGGGTCCAGAGCGTGACGCTTGCTGTTTTCTGAACATGCCAATGGTCTCGCATGCCCAGTGACCAATGCGCATGTGATCCGGTGTGAAACGGATCGATCATGAGAATGTTCAAATGCTTAGCCATGACCAAATACGTTGCAGATATGTCGCACTTTGTTCTGGTTTAGTGAAAGCAAGAATGGGTTGGCCGGCATCTACCCAAGCTGAATACCATAGGCTTGCGCACAAGAAAATTGATTGCTGCATTCTTCTCTCGACTTGTCCATCAAGCATCTGATGATAGCGATAAGCAAATTCAGGGGAGTGCAGCCTTTGTTGAGTTCTCCCTCTCTGTACGTATGCGAATGAGTTTTCAGGTCCCATGGAGGTTCTCAAGATGGTTTCAAAACGAAGTACGCTGTCAACGGCAAGATGGCTTTCAAAAGCGGCTTTCCAAATGGTTTCCGCTGGATTTGAAAGATATTTTGCACGAGGCATATTGGGGTGGGATCCAGGAGTTAATCGGTAAACAGACATGAATTGTTCGGGGAGTTGGGTTTCCCAGAAGGCATGAATTCCATCCTGGTTTGTTTGCGCGCCATTGTAATTGGAGCTGGTGTGAAGGGGGACATTCAGGTCGCTGATGTAATGTGCGATGTCCGTTGCACTACGCAGGATTTGAGTCTCGTTCTGATGGAAAAAGGCACGAGTGAGATTTTGATACGTTTTCATGGTGGCCCAGGGTCCAATGCCATGCAACTCAATTGTGTCTCCATAAAGGAGTTGAGCATCCTTCCAAAGTTTTGGGATGACTTCAGGAGAGAATTGGGAGTCCGGTCCATACCGATCCAAATCGATGTAGTGCTTTTCAGCTTCACCATCGATGGCGTGTTTGCGCATATCAGCATCCAAAGCGTGTCCAACAATCCAATCACGGTGTGATTTAAAAAAGCCATGCAATGGAGCGGGAAGAGCGTGAATGGCCGCATCATGAATGCATCGGTGAGCGGCAAACCCCCATTGGATATGAACCAAGCCCAGAACCAACCCTAAAAAAATGAATGGGGCGGTTTGAAGAGACCGCGAAGTATTATTCTTGAGCGATTGCGACCATTTCATGATTCAATTTGACCAAACTACCATTGCGAAGAATGGGGATGGTAGTCAAATTGTTGGGTGTGAGGCAATACTTCACGTCTGCATTCAAGTTCAATCGAATCAACCTTCTTCGGTGGGACGAAGCTTTGAGAAAAGCAAACATATTGTCACGGGCCGATCGGTAAATGAATTTGGCTGCCACGGTGCTATCCTCGTCCGCTATAAATTTCCCTGATTCTAATAATGCATCGGCAATGGCCCCAGCGCAAATGGTGTCCTCAAGATTGAACTTGTCTTTCCAGCCGGACCCCAAGATTAGAACGTTTTGATTTTGATCAATGAGCCACTGGCTCAATGTTTCCAAGTTGTTCAAAGATCCGATGACCACGGTGTTTTTATCCCGTGCAATGTCAATGGCTTTGGTTCCATTGGTGGTCGTCAGCACGACGGTGCGTCCGCGTAATTCTTCAGCTCGTTCGATATAGGCTACGGGGCTGTTCCCCAAATCAAAGCCCTCGACAATCTCCCCATTTCGTTCGGCGGCTGCTAAATAGCCTTTTTCCTGCCATGCTCTAGCTTCTTCCACCGTAGCTACAGGAATGATTTTTTCTACCCCGTTCTCCAAGGCCGTGCAAATAGCCGAAGTCGCTCGGAGCACATCAATGACAACTACCAGCTCAAACCCTTCCTGATACAACGGGTATTCTGCTGGGGAATAACATATTTCTACGTGCTTAAGCATGGGCGTTTTGGCAAGTTTGATTCGGAGATCGAGGGGCAAACACTTTATGAGCGTTTCTTTTGTTGGCCCTTCTCATGAAAGATAGTGAATGTACAACAGCCTCGATGTATGCCTCAAGATTTGGGAAGAAACCCTGGACGGACGATTTGGGCTGCGACGGTGTTTTTTCGGATGCGGATTCGAATTTGATTTCCTAAGTCAGCCTGGCTCTTTTGAATATATCCCATGGCGATGCCTTCACCGAGCGTCGGTGATTGAGTGCCGCTTGTGATGTGGCCAATTACGTCTCCCTCAGTGTTTTCTATGGTATATCCCTGTCGAGGGATGCCTCGTTCTAACATTTTGAACCCCCGCAGAACGCGATCTGTCCCTTGTTCTTTTTGAGCCAACAAGTATTCTCGGTCTACAAAGTCTTTGTTAAACTTGGTGATCCAGCCGAGTCCGGCTTCGATGGGAGACGTGGTTTCATCGATGTCGTTGCCGTACAAGCAGAAGCCGGCTTCTAGTCTCAGCGTATCTCGGGCGCCAAGACCACAAGGCACAACGCCAGCATCCAGAAGGGCTTTCCAGATCTCCGGCGCCGATTGATGCCGGACATACAATTCAAAACCACCCGCCCCTGTATATCCAGTGGCGCTGATGATGCATGGGTGGCCACAAATCCGACCTTCTTGGAACGTATAGTATTTCATCTGATCCAAATCAGGCTGGTTACTGAGCGGTTGAATCATCGAAGCCGCATGAGGTCCTTGTACAGCAATAAGGGTCCAGTCGTCCGATTCATCCGTGAGTTGCACTTTCCAACGATTTTGCGCATGAATCCACTCCCAGTCTTTGGTGCGGTTGGATGCATTCACAACCAGCATGAATTCTTCTTGATTCACGCAATACACCAAGAGGTCATCGATGATGCCTCCTTTTCCATTGGGTATGCAACTATACTGGACTTGTCCAGGGGAAAGTTTGGCTGCATCATTGCTGCTAATCCATTGAATCAATTCTATGGCACCCGGGCCTTTTAATCGAAATTCGCCCATGTGGGAGACATCAAACATGCCACAGGCGGTGCGAACGGCATGGTGTTCCTCGGCCAGTCCTGCATAAGAAACGGGGAGAGAGTATCCTGCAAATGGGACCATTTTGGCTTGAAGCGCTCCGTGTTGGTCGTACAGTGAGGTTCGAATCAACTTCGTTTCTTCTGCTGCATTCATGGCGTGAATTTAAGCAGGAGTGGAGGTAGGATGAACAAGCTCGGGTAGACGCGCTTTCAGTTCATGAGGCCCAAGCACAAACAGCGCATCAAGTGAGGAAAGGGCCGGCCGGAAAGAATGACGGTCTTCGAAGACTTGCGGATAGCGGTTAAACGTCCATTGCTCGCCATTCAAGATTCGTTTGTCACGTAGATCCCATGGGTTTACTGAAAAGGGGTTGGGTTGGACGGCTGGCTCCGGCATGTCCAAATCACAGGTTTCTGCCATCCATTCCAGTAAAGCCCAGCTCCACTTAGACAATGATTTTTCCTCACCGGAACTCGAGGGCAAATGCGCATGCCACAAAGCTTCTAATTCTGGGGCCAAATGTTCAAAAAAAGGCGCTCCTCCATAGGCAGTTTGAATACTCCGCCAAGATTGGGGGGGGGGGATGTGGGAAGAAAGCATGATCTCCGGCAGGAGGTCAGTTTTCTTTGATTGCTTTGCAATGGGGAAAGGCACGATGAAATCGCCGTCTGCTCCTGTCAAGACCATTCGGTTCATGAGAGATTGTTTTATAAACCTCTGGTTAAGGTCAATGGAGCATGGTCCCTGATGATGTTCTTGTGCCAAAAACCACCAGTGCAAAGGGGGGAAAGGACAAAGGGGAAGGATGGCTATCACTTCACCGAACGAAACATGCGATTCCAACGAATTTTGCTCTCTCCGTGCTGGGCCTTGTTTTGCTTGGAGAACCAGATAAATGATGCCCGACCTACCACATGGGTTTCTGGAACAAAGCCCCACATCCTAGAATCTGCTGACCGGTGACGGTTGTCTCCCATCATCCAATAGTAATCCTGGCCAAAAGTGAATGAGTCTACGGCTTCTCCATCGATGAACACTTGTTTTCCTTCCATTTGGAAATCATGTTCTTCGTAGACGTCAATTGCTCGTCGGTATAATGCGATGTTGCGTTCATCTAGGGTGACCGTCAATCCCTTCTTAGGAATCAGAATAGGGCCAACATGATCGGGATCCCATTGATCAAATTCGGTGGATTGGACATTGGGGAACATTTCTAAAGATCCACGTCTGCCGCTTGGTTCCATGCGCAGCAATGACTGGGAGAGCGTTCCGGATTCAAGTTGTACACGCTCAGCTTCTGTCAGAGCCATTACCACAACGACTTGGTCTCCATCCATCCGAGCATTCCCCAAATCGACATTGGTCAATTCGAGCGACTTGATGGCCCGTCGAGCATCCAATTGGCTGTTGAATGTGATTTCATATTCGAATTGCATGCCAGCGGGCGGTACGAGGATTTCACCATTGATCATGACGTCTCCAGCAACCACTTCGAGGACTTCTCCAGGCAATCCAACACATCGCTTGACGTAATTTTCAGATTTATCCAATGGCCTTCCTACGATACCATATCGCTTGGTCAATTGCTCACGAGCCATGGACTCGTACTTGGTTGGGTTGGTCACATAAGCCTGCAAGTCTCCTTGAGCTGCTGAGATGGATTCTCTGCGCAAAATGCCATAATAGTCATGGCCAGCAAGATTGGGGTCAACCACAATCGTGTCTCCATGGGGAAAATTAAAAACTACCGCGTCATAGCGCTCAACATCTCGCCAACCGATTAACCGGCGATAGGGAAGGGCGAACCATTCGGTATAGCTCGGAACCATGCTTCCAGGAAAGACATTGTGGATTAGCGGAACGGAAACTGGAGTTTGTGGAACCTTTGGCCCGTATGAAGTTTTGCTGACATATAAATAATCTCCCACCAGCATGCTCCCTTCCATCGACGCAGTTGGAATCGTGAACGCTTCAAAAAAGAACGTACGTACAATGCTGGCTACGATCAAAGCCCATAAGATGGATTCCCCCCATTCTCGTCCGACGGATTTTTTCTTGTTGGCCCAATCTCTTGCCCCTACATATGGTGCTTCGCCTTGAGCGAGCAGGGGGAGAAACACCCATGGGAGCGCACCAATTTTCCATTGATCGAAGCTTGATCGTTGCTTGAAAACAAGACCCATCTCCACCTGCATAATGACGAGCATTAAGAGATTAATGCCGGGAACAATGAGTAGAAAAATCCAATACCATGGGCGGCCAATGACCTTGAGCCACGTCCAGTAATTCAACCCTGGGATGGCACCATGCCATGAAACTTGTTCAGCCCGCTTAAACAACTTGGGCAAGAAGATCATATGCTCGATGAGCAGAATGACAAGGACAATCCAGGGAATCAAATTCATGGGAGCAATTTAGCTAAGCAAAGATGCGGCCCTAGGTTAATGACTAGCGCGTGCGGTAGATAATTTTCAACGGTGAACATCTTAAAAAGACCAACGGATTCCAATGGAAGTTGGTGTTGACCTGAAGTTGGGAGAGGGCATAGGAGGATACAACGTCAACGAAAGATCTTCAGACACATCAAAATGCATTAGGTGCGCATCCACATGCGCATCCAATACCCCCAACAGATGCACGCCAATCAGGGCAAGCCAGGAAATATCTCTTTGCTCTTGGTAAAAGGCCTCTCCAGCCAAGAGTGCTGACTCAGACATTCCAAGAATTGGTTCGGTCGTGGGGTCTGTGTCACTCAATGCAATGAGGTCAGTCCGGTGATTTTTCAAATTGGTTTGATTGAATTGGATTGCGGAAATACACCATACCATTCCCCCCCAAACCAAAGGAGCTTTCCAATATTTTTTATTGATGATTTGACCTGCCCCTGGGAGGATAGCGGCGGACCATGTGGTCTTCTTAATCCGTTGTTGACTCAGGTCTTTGATCGATTCACTTTCTTGACCATGCATCAAAATGCAACCATGCGCAAACCCAAAAAACAGAATCACTGAAAAACTCCAAGATCGGATGGCTCGCCAAATCATTTGTGGCACATTCATAGATCGAGAGAACGCAAGAGTTCATCTAAATCTTGCGCAGAGTCATAAGGAATTTCAATTTTTCCTTGACCGTCAGGATGTGATTTTAGAATCACAGTTTTCCCAAATTTCAATCGTAAGTCGGCTTGAACTTTCTGCTGATCAAAGCTCAATGTGCGCCGTGACACCTTGGAAGTGGTCGTTTTCCTACCGGCTTTTGCCAATTCTTCGGTTTGCCTCACGGATAAACCTTCGGCTTGGATTCGTAGAAAAATCGTGCGTTGCCATGTGCTTTCAGAAACAGAAACCAATGCTCTAGCATGGCCCATGGAGATGGCTTTGTTTCGAACAGCGACCTGCATTTCCCACGGCAGTTGCAGCAACCGCATGTAATTGGTGATGGTCGATCGATCCTTT
>JAPKCA010000081.1 GCA_028823145.1 Flavobacteriales bacterium | reverse complement strand
CATCACTGGCGGTGAATTGTACGGCCCTGTTTACTTCTCTACAGGTGGAAACAACTGCATTGAGGGATGTGACATCTCTTGTGCTTGCAACTACGACGACACAGCAAACATCACGGTAGTTGAAGATTGTATCTTCGACGATTGTGCGGGCTGTACGTATGATACTGCTTCTAACTATGATTCAGCAGCTGGTAACGACGACGGTTCTTGCGAATTCGACTTGTCGAACCCATGTCCTGCTGACTTGAACGAAGATGGTTCTGTAACGACTGCTGACTTGCTCCAATTCTTGGGTGCATTCGGTACGGTTTGCGAATAATCATTCGATTTAGAATATCCTTAGAAAGGGGTCTGGCTTTTGCCAGGCCCCTTTTTTCATGCATGAAATTTTGTATCTTATACAAGCAATGAAGCCGCTTTCCGTCCATCTATTCTTCCGCGTGCCACATCGTGTGGTGTTGCTGGTCATTGCCATGTTCGGTTTGAATATGAACCATTCCATAAGCCAACTCAATGACGTAAGTGCCCTTCATAGCATCAATACAGATCACACGGGAGGGTATTTGGGAACGGGGTTAAGTTTTAGGGATTTCAACAACGATGGAAAGGACGACCTGAGTTTTGGGCATCACGATGGAGAACTGAAGTTTTATGCAGGAACGGGAGAGGGGTTCAATGCGGTGATTTTTGACCTAGAATTGCCAGTCGCAGAATCCAAAGCCATCATATGGGTAGATTTTGATAACGATGATGATCAAGATCTTTTGGTGACGTATCGATTGGCTCCAAACAAAATCTACCTCAATCAAGGTGACATGACCTTTCTGGATGTAAGCGCTACATGTGGGATATCGCAGGACAACCGAAGGAGCTTCGGCGCGTGTTTTGGTGATTTTGACAATGATGGTCTCCTCGATCTCTTCATTTCAAATTACGGATATGCAACTGATGTCCCAGAAGGAAATGAACTGTACCGCAATTTGGGAAACGGCCTTTTTGAGGACGTCACAGCCGAGTTCGGTTTGGGTGGTGCGAATTTGCAATGCTTTCAAGGACAGTGGATGGACATAGATCGGGATGGGTGGTTAGACCTTCATGTTATCCGCGATCGCTTTATCTATCCCAACCTAGTGTACCGTAATTTGGGAGGTCAGGGAATGGACTTGTTTGAAGAGGTGGCCCCTGAAATAGGAATGGATGTCGCCATCAATTGCATGTCCACGAGCCCACATGACTTTGACCGTGATGGGGACTTGGATGTTTTTTTGAGTGGTGGACTCGAGGGCAATGTTTTTCTTAAAAACACGGATGAGTGGGAATTTGAGGTTGTCGACCAACCCTTGTTGGAATTGAATGAGGTTTGTTGGGCGGGCCAATGGTTGGACGTGGATTGCGATGGTTGGGAGGACTTGCATGTCTCCACAGGGTTGGCGGCTTATAACAATTACCCCACCGTATTGGCTCAAAACCCGGATGAACCAGATGCTTTGTTCATGAACGATGAAGGAGGATTTATTCAGGATGTGGAGATGTTCCAGAGCTTATCGGTCTTGGGTTTTGCTACGGCAACGAGTGATTTTAATGGCGATGGTTTTGTGGATTTAGTTTCCCATCAAATTGGCCTTCAGGCACAAGTGATGACGAGTGAACCGAATGGCAACCATTGGATGAAGGTGCGCCCTGTCGGAGTGATCAGTAACCTGGATGGGGTAGGAGTGCAGTTGGAGTTGTGGGTTGATGGATTGCGTTCATACAGGGAAACGTATTGCGGGGAAAATTTTCTAGGTCAAAACAGCCAGTGGGAGCACTTTGGATTGGGATCGAATGAAATAGTAGACTCCCTGTTGGTCCGTTGGCCATCTGGAATTGTGGATGCCTATTTTGACATCAGCGTGAATTATAATTTGACGGTGACTGAAGGGGAGATGGCGGGATTGTGCCCTAGTGAATGCTTAGGATGCATGTATGATTCGGCGTGCAACTATGATGAGGTTGCCACGAGCGACGATGGTTCCTGTGACTTCACTTGCTGGTTCAATGAAGTTTTGTGTGGTCCGGGTTTAATTTGGAATCTCGAAGAGCAGGAATGTGAAGATGGCTGCGCCGCAGATGTGAACGATGATGATGTGGTCGATATTGAGGACCTTTTGTTGCTCTTGGCGTCGTTCGCTTCATTCTGCGAACCTTAAAAGGACATTGCATAGAGAAGTATTCCTTAATTTTTGTGATTCTCGACCGTTACAACTATTTTTAAGTACCTGCGAAAATTGAGACGAAGGCTTCAAAGATTGATAATGCCAAGTTTCAATGAGTGTAAAACGTGCCGAAAGATTTGATGTTGCTGTCGGTGCGCTGCGCTGGTTGGTTTGGCGTGGCCTATTGGTATTTTTCTACGTGTTCCAAACGCATGCTGGATATGGACAGTTCGTCGATGTTAGCAATGAGATGGATGTCATAACCAACCACATCGGAGGATACCATGGATCGGGGCTGAGCATGGCAGATTTTAACGGGGATGGATACGATGACCTGAGTTTCACTCAGTTCGAAGGTTTTTTGTTGTTTTATCTTGGAAATGGAACCTCATTTGATCCAATTCAATTGGGGCTGCCGTATTACCCACATGAGGCCAAAGCCATTGTTTGGGCTGACATCGACAACGATGGTGATCAGGATCTGTTTGTGACGTATCGCTTAGCTCCGAATCGCATGTACCGGAATGTGAATGATCTCGTCTTTGAAGACATCAGCGAGGTGTGCGGTATTGACCAATCTGATCGTCGGAGCTATGGTGCCAGTTTTGGTGATTACGATTCAGATGGTCTTCTCGATTTATTTGTCGCCAATTACGTAAGTGGACAAGATGTACCGCACAATGAACTCTACCACAATTTGGGGTCCGGCATATTCGAAGATGTGACAGAATCGTTAGAATTGGGCGGAATAGTTGAGCAAAGTTTTCAAGGGCATTGGGTGGATTTTAATGAAGATGAATTATTGGATTTGCATCTGATCCGCGACCGCTTGTGCTGGGCCAATAAATACTATGAGCAGCAACCAGAGGGAAGCGAGACGCTATTTGTGGATCAGGCGCACAATATGGGATTGGATTATTCCATCAACGCGATGTCGACTTCGATCGCAGATTATGACCGAGACAATGACCAGGACATTTATTTGGCTGCGGGTGAATTTGAAGGCAATTTCTTACTGAACAACGATGGCGGATTGTTCACACCCTTTGTTCCACAGGATAGTGACAGTGTGGAGGTGCATCGGCTGTCATGGGCGGCCAATTGGTTGGATGCCGATAACGATGGATGGGAGGATTTGCATGTTTGTACTGGATTCAGTATTTACACGAATTACCCTTCAATTCTGATGCAATATCCCGATGTGCCGGATCACTTTTTCTGGAACAATGGGGGACAATTCACCCAAGATACCGGGGTGCTTTTTTCCCAAAACGTTCTTTCGTTTTCTTCCGCCATTGGCGATTTCAACAATGATGGATTTCCTGATCTGGTATCCAATAGGGTTGGAGAATATGCGCAAGTTCTCCGCGGAATTCCGAATAGCAATCATTGGATCAAGTTGAGATTGACGGGTACCGTGAGCAACCGAGATGGCGTTGGTGCGAAAATTCGGGTGTATTTCGGCGGTGAGATGAACTACCGAATGACCTTTTGTGGGGAGAATTACATGGGGCAAAATAGCCGATGGGAAATGTTCGGTTTGGGGAATGAGAATGCCTTGGATTCCATTACCGTATCATGGCCATCGGGCATCGTCGATGTGTATGAAGAGGTCCCATCTCAGCAAAGTTTGATTTTGACGGAAGGCGAAACGGCCATCCCTGACCCTTGTCCGAATCTCGGAGATGGATGTCTGGGGTGCACCTACCTCACGGCCTGCAATTATCAACCGGAGGCGCTGATCGATAATGGTACGTGCGACTTCTCGTGCTTTCTGCAGGAAGCTTTTTGCGGCGTAGGGACTGCTTGGGACTCCACGCTTGCCCAATGCGTCCAAGCCCAGCCTTCATCCTGTCCTACCGACTTAAATGGAGATGGCGTGACCAACATCATTGATCTGCTCGCTTTCTTGGTAGATTTCAATGTGGAGTGTCCTTAATAATAAGGGCGGATGGATTGTCAACCGCCTTCATAGTTGTGTAAATCAGACATTTCGACTATTTTAGAGAACCCTGCTCTTGTTGGAATCTTATCCTTATAAGATGGAATCATGCGCGCTCGTTACTCATGTATTAAACCCCTTTTAAGGCTGGCCGTTGTTCCAGGCTGTTCAACTTTGGCTTCATGGGGGATTCTAATTCTCATGTTGACGGGTTCTGCAGCTTCTGCGCAATTGGTTGATGTGAGCAATGTTTTGAATTTGCAAACCGAACATTTTGGCGGATACCTCGGTGCCGGCGTGAGTTTTGCGGATTTCAACGGCGACTTCATAGATGACTTGTCCTTTGCCGATTTCGAAGGCAATCTTTATTTTTTCGCTGGGACAGGCGAGGGCTTTGAATCGGTTGATTTGGCTTTGCCCTATTACCCGCAGGAAGCAAAAATGATTTTGTGGGGAGACATTGACAATGATGGTGACCAAGACCTGTTGGTGACGTACCGGTTGGCTGCCAATCGACTCTACCTCAACAACGGCGATGACTCGTTTACGGACATCAGCCTCACTTCTGGAATCAATCAATCCAATCGCAAGAGTTTTGGAGCTTGCTTTGGTGATTACGATGCGGATGGGTTACTTGATTTGTACATAACGAATTACACCGGTGAAATCGATCCGGCACCGTACAACGAACTGTACCACAACTTAGGAGACGGGATTTTTGAAGATGTCACATTTAACTCCGACGTGGGGCAATTGGGCTTGCAGAGTTTTCAGGGGATGTGGGTGGATTTCAATGAGGATGACCTCTTGGATCTTCACGTCATCCGGGACAGAACGGTTTTTGATAACCTCTATTACGAGCAGCAACCAGCCAATTCAATCAATCCGTTTCTTGAAGTTGGCCAGTCCATGGGGTTGGACCTCATGATCAATTGCATGTCAGGGACCGTAGCTGATTTTGATCACGACGGTGACCAGGATGTTTACTTAACGGCTTTTGATACCGACGGAAACTGGTTGATGGTGAATGATGGTGGCGTCTTTGATATCGTAAATATGGTGACCATGACCATTCCCAACGATAGTGTGCAGGTGGATGCCATTTGTTGGGCAGCCAATTGGTTGGATATCGACAACAACGGATGGGAAGATTTGCATGTCACAACGGGATACAGTGATTACACAGACTATCCCGGTATTTTAGATGCGTATCCTGATGAACCAGATCGGCTTTTTTACAACACTGCTGGAGGGTTTACTGATGCGGCTGAGTCATTTCCGAACGATAATATCTTGTCATTCGCTACAGTCGCCGGCGATTTCAATTACGATGGGTTTCCTGACTTGGTCTCCCACCGGGTTGGTGAATTTGCCCAAGTATTGCAAAGCACACCCAATGAGCATCACTGGCTTAAACTTTGGTTGCAAGGCACCGAAAGCAATCGGGACGGTGTTGGAGCGAAAATTCACTTGTGGAACCAAGGCGATTTACAATACCACATGCATTTCGCTGGGGAGAATTACCTCGGGCAAAACAGTTCTTGGGAACATTTTGGTTTAGCGGAGTTGACAGAAGTGGATTCCATCATCATTGTATGGCCATCGGGTATCTTCAATAAGCTTTACGATATCAGCGCAGACCAGCACTTGGTGGTCATCGAAGGAGGCGATTTCGAGGCGTTGTGGTCGGATTCGTGTTTGGATGAATGTCTAGGCTGTACCTACCCGCTTGCATGCAATTTTGATGCAGACGCGAACGTGGACGATGGCTCGTGTGATTTTAGTTGTTTTGAAGGCCCTGAATCATGTGGGCCTGGCACGGTTTGGAACGCGTCGTTGGGTCAATGCCAGTCCACCAACGAAATAGACCTTTGCCCGACAGATATCAACGGTGATGGCTTTGTGAACATATATGATCTGTTGGAGCTCCTTTCGGCCTTTAGTTTTTCCTGCCCGGAGTGAATCAGGGTTTCGGCGATGGCAAATGCTGATCCAATAACAAGACTGCGGCAGCGAACGTAGCCGCTCCCAACTCCAACTCGCGCTTGTGCACATTCTCAAAAATGTCTTGTGCACTGTGATGAAAATCGAAATACCGCTGACCATCGGGACTCAATCCAACAAGCGTCGGACGCGGTTCTAAATTTTTCAAAGGTGAAATATCCACCCCAGCTCCCCCGCGTCTGAATTGATGGATGTTGTACGGATCGAATAAGTCCGTCCAAGTTCGCATGAGCTTCGTGATTTCGTCGTTCGCGTCAATTCGAAACCCCCGCGGGACGAACCCCCCGGCATCGGATTCCAGCGCTGCGAGATGCACAATCGTTGAGTTTTCCATTTCGAGGGCCGCTTGCTCCGCATACGTTATTCCTCCGCGGTTTCCATTTTCTTCATTGATGAAGAGCACAAATCTCAGGGTCCGTCTTGGTTGGTATCCAATGGCCTTAAAGAGGCGCAAAACTTCAAGCGTATGGACCACACCGGCGCCATCGTCATGCGCTCCCTCGCCGATATCCCATGAGTCTAAATGCCCTCCGAGCGTGATGATCTCATGTGGAAGTTCTGAACCGATCCATTCTCCAATGACGTTGCCTTGCTCAACATCTTCAAATGCCTCACAATCCATTTGAAGGGAGACTTCCAGATGGGGGTTTTCTTTGATCATATTGGCTAACCAAGATGCGTCAACGGTCGAAATGGCCGCCGCCGGAATCCGCGGAATGGACTCGGCATACTTCATGGCTCCCGTATGGGGCAACGTATCAAGGGCGTGAGTCAGAGATCGGACCAAAGCGCCAATGGCTCCGACTGCGGCAGCGGCGCTTGCTCCATTTCCACGTTGATCATACGCTCCACCATACGCCGAACCGGTATTGATCAGGACAGGATTCATGGGGCGATTGAAGAGAACAATGCTCCCTTCTGTCAGCTCACGTGGCATGGTGTCGAGTTCGGCCAAGTGCTTGACGGCAATCACCCGAGCTTGGATTGGATCATTTCCAGCCGTACCAATGGAGCCCCCCAGCGCGGTAATGTGCAATGGTCGCTTAATCCCCTCGCTCAATATGGCCTCGGAAACAGCGGTCGTTCCTCGGGTCCAATGCGGCACCATCACGGGCATGATGCGCACATCATCCGCACCGTATCCTCGCATGACTTCGGCGCCCCATTCCATGGCTTGGGCTGCGCTGTTTGAACCGCTCAATCGGTGTCCGATGTCTTTCGTTAAAGTCCGCAGGTTTTCGTACGCTTCACCTTCTGACAAAGCTTCGTTATAAATCGCACGAAGAAAAAGACTGTCTTGGTTTGTCGGTGACTGGCCCTCTTGGGCATGGAGCGAAACACCAAGAATCGTCGCAAGGCTGTAAAGAAAAATTCGCATATTCGAAATTAGGGACAATCGGGGAGGGTGCCTCGTTCAATGCACATGATTTCATTGCTGTCGAAGTGTAACTTTGAGCCACTCTTAAGGAAGGACCAAACCATGCGACACAATTTATCCGAAGTCACTGCATTGCTCCGCGACCGGCGCAGCATTTCCCCAGAACGCATATCCGGTCGCAAGGTGCATCGAGAGATTGTAGAATTGATCTTGACCAATGCGACGTGGGCGCCATCTCATGGGATGACACAACCTTGGAGATTCACAGCCTATGTGGATGAAGGAATGAAAGCCATTGGACCGCGTTTGTCGGAATGGTACAAAAAGGCCGCAGAAGATCAATTTTCACAAGCGAAAGCCGACAAGTTTCAGAAGCGAGGAGAACGGGTTTCTGCCATGGTCGTCATTGGGATGGTTCCCGATCCAGCTGGAAGAATCAGCCATCAGGATGAGATGTTGGCGGTAGCCTGTGCCGTTCAAAATATGTACTTGACATGCACAGCACATGGCATCGGTGGATTCTGGTCAACCCCGGAGTTTCTTCAATTGGATGAGGTGCGCTCGTTTGTCGGTTTGCCTGAAAATGGCCGGGTGCTTGGACTGTTTTACATGGGTTATCCGGAAGGGGATTGGCCGGTTAGTCACCGCAAACCCCTGGAATATGTGTCCCGATGGGTTGATTCAGAGAAAAGTTAAACCGCTGCTCTAGGGAAGGATAATTCGGAATTCAAAAGCAAAGGCTGCCTGTGCCATGAAAATCCGAACATCAGCAGTTTCAAGCTCTCGGGTCCACGTGGCCTCACCCCATCGGTTTTGATTCCAATCCCTCCACCACATTGCCCCCACATAAAAGCCCAATTGGTCTTTTTTCAATGGGAGGAATTCATATCCAATTTCTGCACGAAGGGGAAACGTAAATCGGTGTAGTCGGTTTTCTTCTACCATGTAATCGCTGTAAACCTCATCATGTGATTGAGTGCCTGTGGTGAATGCATCACTCACTAGGTAATCGATGCTAATACCTGCAGCGGCCGTCAGGTTGGATCGGTTGTTGATGGGGACATGCGTACGAGCTAAAAGGGGCATCCTGTAACGTGCGGTTCGCAGGGTAAGCGTATCATAAAGTGAGAGAGGAGAGTTGGAAGGTTGAAATTCCAAGTCCCAATCTGACCAAGTCCGCATCGTCTCCAAACCGGTTTCCACGCTCCAGGACGAAGGAAACCTTCGAAGCAAGCGCATCCCGAAGCTGATTCCTCCTGTGGGAGTCCAAGTCAGGCTGAGA
>JAPKCA010000187.1 GCA_028823145.1 Flavobacteriales bacterium | reverse complement strand
GAGCCATGAAAATTTTCATTGTCGATTATGGGGTGGGGAATATTGGCTCGCTGGTCAATATGTTGAGGCGCATAACGGATGCCCAAGTGGAGCTGGTGAAGGAATTGTCTGCAGTCCAGACCGGAGATAAGGTAATCCTTCCGGGTGTTGGAAATTTTGGCTTTGCCATGCGTAAATTGAATGAACTGGACTTGTCCAATGCTTTGAGAAATTTGGCGAAGAATCCGGGAGTGCAGATGCTTGGGATTTGTCTTGGGGCTCAATTGTTGTTGGATTCTAGTGAGGAGGCGAAAGAGCCTGGATTGGGCATTGTTGCCGGTCATTGCAAGCGATTCGACAAAAGTCAATTGCCGAGCGAATTGCGCGTTCCACACATGGGCTGGGCGGATGTTACCTGGAATGAACATCCTCTGTGTTTCGATTTAGCCATTGACACGCGTTACTATTTTGTGCATTCCTATCACATGATTCCTAAAAGTGCTGAAAATGAGCTGTTCTATGCGGAACACGGCGATCGGTATTGCGCAGGAATTGTCAGGGACAATGTCATTGGCGTCCAATTCCACCCGGAAAAAAGCCACCGATTTGGGATGGAGTTGCTCAAGTCGTTTGTCAATTGGAAAATAGCATGAGGAGGATTCGAGTCATACCAAGCCTGCTACTGAAGAATCAGGGATTGGTCAAAACCAAAAAATTCCGAAATCCGGTGTACGTTGGAGATCCGATGAATGCGTTGAGGATTTTTAACGAAAAAGAAGTCGATGAACTTGCCTTGTTGGACATTTCCGAAACCCGATTTCAGGCACCGTTGGACATCGGGTTTATCAGAGACGTTGTTTCAGAGGCCTTTATGCCCATTTCATTCGGTGGAGGAATATCATCCCTTCTGCGGATGGAGGAGCTGCTGAAAATGGGCGTTGAAAAGGTGGTGCTAAACTCCGCCCTGAAGGACGGACAGGCGCTACTCAAAGAGGGAAGTGCTCAATTTGGTGCTCAATCCATGGTTGCGAGCATGGATGTGAGGTCGAGCCTATTCCGCGGATATGGGATGCACATCAACAACGGCAAAGAAAGGTTGAAGAGTTCAATCGTTGATTTGGCTCATCAATACGAGGATTGGGGTGCAGGCGAAATTTTATTGAACAACATTGACAGGGAGGGGACCTATCAAGGATACGATCTCAAATTGATTGAACTAATCGCTTCGGCTGTCGACATTCCCGTCATAGCTTCTGGTGGCGCGTCTAATCTTTCCGACTTTAAATCGGCCAGAGAACATGGTGCATCGGCGGTTTCAGCCGGGAGCATGTTCGTGTTTCAGAGACCGAATCAAGCGGTTTTGATTACGTATCCTAATTCGCAAGAGATTGGTCAAATAAGTATGTGAGAAATGAACATTCGACAAAAATATAGTGAAGAGGAGCTAAGAGGAAGTCAAATGGCCAATGCAGGCAGACTATTCCAGCAATGCGCTGTGAGCGTCCTGGACACCATTTCTCATCCAGAAATTAGATTTAATGAAGATGGCGTTTCGCAATACGTTGCGTTGTATGATGAGCAAAGTAAACATTTGCGCCTTGGATCAGAGGGTAAACGAGCGGTTGAAGAATGCGTGAAGGAAATGAAGGCTTATGGCGCGAAAAGAAAATATGATTGCCTTTTAGGGATTAGTGGCGGAGTTGATAGTACCTACTTAGCGCTCGTAGCAAAACGATTGGGACTCAGAGTTCTTTGCGTTCATTTTGACAATGGTTGGAATTAGATTTCCCTTTTGCGCTCAAGAAACTGGGGT
>JAPKCA010000080.1 GCA_028823145.1 Flavobacteriales bacterium | reverse complement strand
CCATTGTCGGCCATAAATTCTGCAACGGCACTCCCAAACCCTCCCGTGATACATCCGTCCTCAATCACGATGACGCGGTCGAATGTGCCAAACACTTCATGCAACATCAATTCATCCAAAGGTTTAACAAACCGCATATCGTAGTGAGCAGCAGAAATTCCGCGATTGGTCAATGCAATTTGTGCATCTGTTGCCTGGGTTCCGATCGCTCCGATGCTCAGCAGGGCAACATCTGTCCCACTATGAAGTTTCCGGCCTTTTCCGATGGGAATAGATTGGAACGGCTTTTTCCAATCGACGAGGGAGCCTTTTCCGCGGGGGTATCGAATGGAGAATGGCCCTTGGTGATTCTGCGATGCAGTGAACATCAAATTCCTCAATTCGACTTCGTCCATTGGAGCTGAAACGACCATATTCGGGATGCATCTCATGTACGCCATGTCGTATGCTCCATGGTGTGTAGGGCCATCAGCACCAGCTATGCCGCCGCGGTCCAAACAAAAGATAACGGGCAGATTTTGGAGGGCAACGTCGTGAATGACTTGGTCATACGCCCGTTGCATGAAGCTTGAATAGATGTTGCAAAAGGGTACTTTTCCCTGGGTCGCCATACCGGCACTGAAGGTCACTGCATGCTGCTCTGCAATTCCCACATCGAATGCGCGATCTGGCATGGCCTCAAGCATGAGCTTTAATGAGCAGCCCGATGGCATGGCAGGAGTCACCCCAACAATGCGCGGGTCCATCTCGGCAAGCTCGATGATGGTGTGCCCAAAGACATCTTGAAATTTGGGCGGTTGCGGAGTTGATTTGCCAGCCTTGACAATTTCACCGGTAGTTTTATCAAACAATCCCGGGGCATGCCAAGTGGTGGGGCTGCCATCTTCCGCAGGGCCGTATCCTTTCCCTTTGGTCGTGACGCAGTGCAAAAGTTTTGGGCCTGGAATGTGTTTGATGTCCTCGAGAATTTGCGCTAGATGCTCGACGTCGTGTCCATCGACTGGACCGAAATAGCGAAAGTTGAGGGATTCGAAAAGATTGGACTGTTGAAGCAGCGTGGTTTTTATAGCGGCTTCCACTTTCTGAGCAATCACCTGCGCGTTGGGACCAAACTTCGATATGCGACCCAAAAGATGCCACACTTCATCCTTGACCTTGTTGTAGGTTTTCGAAGTCGTGATATCCGTCAGGTATGCTTTGAGCGCTCCTACATTGGGGTCGATGGACATGCAATTGTCATTGAGAATCACCAATAAATTGGTGTCTTCCGACCCGCCATGGTTGAGCCCTTCAAAAGCCAATCCAGCGGTCATAGCCCCATCACCAATGACAGCGATATGTTGTTTTTTGTCGTCTCCTTCGAGTTTGCTAGCCACGGCCATGCCTAACGCAGCAGAGATTGAAGTTGAGCTGTGGCCTACCCCAAATGTATCGAAGGGACTTTCGGTCCGCTTCGGAAACCCAGAAAGGCCTTTGTATTGACGATTGGTATGAAAATCATCCCTTCGCCCCGTTAGAATTTTGTGTCCGTAAGCCTGGTGTCCGACGTCCCAAACGAGCTGATCATCGGGCGTATTAAAGACATAATGCAATGCAACGGTGAGTTCAACCACCCCCAAACTCGCTCCAAAATGTCCGCCTTTTTCGGAAACGACATCGACAATAAACTGACGGAGCTCACTGCAAATCTCGGGTAAATCTGAACCCGTAAAAAGTTCCCGCAAATCGGACGGCTCATGAATTTGAGACAACAAGGGACCGGCGGAAAATTGTTTCATGGGTTAGCGCCAAAAGGATTGAGCAATTTTAAACAAAGCTAATGCAGTCTTGTTCAGGCTAAATTCAATCTCGCCAAAGTTTCTTGCGAGGTACATGGCCTGGAAATCAGGCTTCAACCAAAGCCGCTAGACCCTGGAGGATGTCTGCCCCATCTGTATTACCTAAATCTTCGCTTGCTGCCCGCTCAGGATGTGGCATCATGCCAAAGACGTTCATGCGCTTATTGGCAATCCCCGCAATGTTCATGATTGACCCATTGGGGTTGGACCAGTTGTTCACGGCGCCTTTCTCATCGCAATATTGGAACAGAATCTGGTCGTTGTCCTCTAACATCTTTAGCCCATCTTGGTCGATGTGGTAATTTCCTTCGCCATGGGCAATGGGAATGGTAAGGGGCTTGTTTTGAGCTAGTTCCCTTGAAATGCTGGCTGTCCGGGATACCGGCTTCAACGTGACATTTCTGCAAATGAATTGCCGGCTCTCATTGTGCAGTAATGCTCCGGGAAGTAAACCGGCTTCACACAAGATTTGAAATCCGTTGCATACACCAAAGACTTTTCCTCCTTTTTTGGCATGTCCTATGACTGACTCCATAATGGGGGAGAATCTTGCAATCGCACCACTTCTCAGGTAGTCTCCGTAGCTAAAACCTCCAGGCAGAACAAGGATGTCTGCCCCTTGGAGATCATGGTCTTTGTGCCACAATTGAACCACATCAAAATTCAAATCATGGCCCAATGCATGGACCATGTCCATGTTGCAATTGGATCCGGGAAAGGTGACGACTCCAAATTTCATAACGCGAAGGTCGGAAAACACATGGATTGAGACTCAAAAGGAAGGGATAAAAAGAATCAACATACTGACAACCAAAACAGCCAGTTGCAGCAAACCCCATCGAGATAGTTGTCCTCTGTTTCGTTTAAGCGTGGGAATTAAGCCAACGGTGGCAAAGCCAGCGGCGACTGCAATTATTTTATTGAAGTCTCCGGCATGGATGGCCAGGGATGAAGGGAACGTGCCAGATCCACCGAATGGGGATGACGCGAGGCTCGCCCAAATGGCGCAAATGACGATAAAGAAAAAGAAAATCAACAAATGCATTCGGGTGGTTTTGCTGCGCAAGCTGAGGTGTGAATTTTCCCTCGCCAGGAGGAAAACACCCCATAAACAGAGTCCCAGTAACACCAAATGGGCCGATTCAGGTGAAAGCAGATGTTCAGAATGACTCAGCCATTGGAGGGTTGATCCCGAATGATTTTCTAGCAATGAAGGAAAAAAATATCCGATCCATCGAACAATGATGGCGCCCCAGATCAACCCAATGAACAACATGGCCCACTCTCGAAAAGCAAAGGGACGGGCAATGATTTGGATCAGGACCATTCCTATAACCACCCCAATGTGCAGGGGCTCTAGAAAGAACGAGAGCGAAGCCAATGTGCCACTTCGAAATTGAATACCGCTTGTCGAATGTTGTCGGTGAACCTGCAAAACTTGGTCTATAGTACACTGAAGCAGTAGAATAGCAGTCCAAGACTTGATGGCAACCGCATGACTCTCATTCGGCATGAATATCAACAACCAGGTAATCGTCAGCCAAGCAAGAGCGGGATCTCCGCGTTCTACAAAAGCGTGGCGTACATAAATCCGATGCGATATTCCAGCGGCTAAAATGCTCCCAATGGCATGGATGGCTGCCGTAATCCACGACGTATTTTCAAGCCAAATCGTCGCGACCAACCAAGCCACAGCAGTAGCTGGGACAATCATCCATGCAATCGGTTGGTTGGAACGGAGGATAGAAATCAATGGATGCTTATTTTTGTCCCGAATTTATTCCCTATGAACACGCAAGAAATCATCACCCCGGTCGCAAAATTCATCGAATGGACCTTCGAAACTGTTTTGGTCCCCTTGAGTGATCCGATAAATTCAGGGGTCATTTTACTCGCGTTTGTTGGCCTTGCTTTTTGGTTGCGGCTTCAGAAAAAATATACAGAGAAAGCGCGGAAAGAGGGGGGGATGGTCTGATTTGTCGATTCAAGAGGGCTCAGTTTTAAGCATCTTCGAGCACATCTTGTCCAATATCCGTTCTGTAAAAAGCACCTTGGAACTGAATCCGTTCAGCCAAAGCGTAGCTGTTTTTGATGGCTTCCTTTAAATTGTTTCCTCGCCCGGTCAAGGCTAGAACGCGCCCTCCATTGGTCAGAAGTTTTCGTCTGCTTTCTCTGGTCCCAGAATGGAATACATGGCCGTCAATTTGGGAGACAGTTTCGTCAATTCGAATTTCCAGTTCTTTTTGACAGGAATCAGGATAACCTTCACTGGCAAGGACGACCGTGCTCGCTGCTCGATCGTCCACAACCAAATCGTATTCAGAAAGGAGCCCAGAGCACAAATTATCGAACAAGTGAAGTAAGTCACTTTTGATGCGAGGCAGCATGACTTCTGTTTCAGGATCGCCCAATCGGCAGTTGTATTCAATGACAAAGGGATCACTGCCGACTTTAATCAAACCAAAGAACACGAACCCGACATAGGGAATGCTCTCTTTGGCCAATCCTTTGATGGTCGGAATGATGATTTGGTTCAGGGCCTTTTCTTGGAATTCCTCGGTCAAAAAGGAAACAGGAGAAACAGCTCCCATGCCACCAGTATTGGCCCCGCTATTTCCATCTCCAACACGCTTGTAGTCTTTTGCGGAGGGTAGCAAATGAAAACTATGGCCATCTGTAACGGCAAACATGCTGACTTCTTTGCCCTCCAAGAACTCTTCGACGACCACCCTTTTTCCGGCTCCATCAAATGCGCCTTCAATCAACATCGAACGCAGTGCTTTTTTTGCTTCGGTTTTGGACGGAGTGATCACCACGCCTTTTCCGGCAGCAAGACCATCCGCTTTTATCACATACGGAGGGTTAAAAGAGTCAAGAAATGCAACAGCGTCGTCGAATTCTTCTTCGCCGAAGCTCCCATACCGTGCTGTTGGAATGTTGTGGCGAGCCATGAATTTTTTCGCAAACTCTTTGCTTCCCTCGATCATCGCGCCTGCCTTTCTTGGCCCAACCACTTTGACGTTGATCTTGGTGCTTTCCTCCAAATAATCCGAAATGCCTGCTACCAAAGGAGCCTCAGGCCCTACCACCACGAGCTCGATATCGTGTTTGCGGATGTATCGCTCGATGCTGGGGAAATCCAACAGGTCGAGATTAGCAGATACCCCCAAATCGCTTGTGCCTCCATTGCCTGAAGCCAGATGCAATGAGCGCAACAAAGAGGATTGGCTCAATTTCCATGCAATCGCGTGCTCGCGGCCACCACTTCCCAACAGGAGAACATTCATAGCGCGAAATTAATCGCTCTGAGTCGGGCTACAAGGTGTCGTTGGAAACTTCATGGATTGAACGCAGTAACTTGCAAGAATCATTCAAGATATGGGCACCCCTTTTCTATCTGCTGTCATCATTGCATTCAACGAAGAGCGAAACATCTCGCGTTGTTTGGATTCGTTGTTGGATATTGCTGATGAAGTGGTGGTGGTGGATTCCGGATCTACAGATGCAACGGAAGCCTTGTGTAGGGATCGCGGTGTGCGCTTCATTCACCACTCTTTTGAAGGCCACATTCAACAGAAGAACTGGGCTTCTGAACAAGCCGAAGGGGATTGGATATTATCCTTGGATGCGGATGAAGCGTTGAGCGAGCCTTTACGTCAATCCCTAAAGGACTGGAAGAACCAGCCGATTCAGGACGCGAATGCATATGAATTTAATCGATTGACGCAATATTGTGGAGAGTGGGTCAGACATAGTGGATGGTATCCTGACCGGAAATTCAGGCTTTGGAAGGGAGGGACCGCTCATTGGGCAGGCGTCAATCCCCACGATCGTTTGGAAGTTGCTCAACCAGAAATCACGGGCCATCTAAAGGGGGATATTCTTCACTATTCCTATTACACCTTAGCGGATCACGTCAACCAAATTGCTTATTTCTCAGATATAGCAGCTTTGGCTTACCAAGGAGCGAGTTGGGCGTATTGGCCACCTATGGCGGGTTTGAAATCTGCCTTTCAATGGTTCAAGACGGCCATCATCAAAGGGGGATGGCGAGATGGGGAAACGGGTTGGGTCATTGCTCGAATGAGCGCGCGTGCAACTTGGATGAAGTATAGAAAAATTCGAAAAATCCGACGTGGGTCGAAACGATTGTCCTATCGGGAGATGAATCGGATATTGATTTGCAGAACAGATGCCATTGGCGACCTGATCTTGACCTTGCCTCTAGCGGGTTGGATCAAAGCGACCGCTCCACAAATGAAGGTGTCTGTTTTGGTACGGTCTTACGCAGAAGCCATAGCTATAGCATGCACAGATGTGGATGAAGTGTTGATTTGGGATCCTCAAAATGATGAGGTGGAATGGGGGCAATTCGACGCGGCCATTTTGGCATTTCCAGATGATGCAGTGGCGAGAAAGCTGCAAAAATCAGGAGTACCCATTCGGGTGGGTACCGGTCGACGCTGGCCTACAGCTTTGCGGTTGACACATCGGGTGTGGCAATCGCGCAAGAAATCCGGGCAGCATGAAACATGGCACGGTTTGAATTTGTTGCACGTTTTGCATTTGTTGCCAGGCTGGTCTAAGCCAGGCTTGGTGGTTCCTCAAGATCCGGTGAATTGGGTTCCTTGGCTTCAACTTCAACCGGTCGCTTGGAAATCACAATCGATCAATATAGCGGGAGCTGATGATTGGTTGGAGCCGGGAAAAAAGTACGTCATTTTGCATCCGGGATCTCGCGGGAGTGCAAACAACTGGTCTTTAGCCAACTATCAATTGGCGATGGATCAATGGATGAATCGCGGGATTCGCGTGGTGTTGACAGGAACGGAAGACGAAGGAGAGTCGTTTAAATCCCTTCGCTCAGTTCCAGGCGTTATCGATACCATTGGACGACTGAGTTTGGGGGAGTTGTTGTCATTGATTCAAGCGTGTGATGGGTTGGTGGCTTCGAGCACGGGCCCCCTTCACATGGCAGCGGCTGTTGGAGTTCCATGTGTGGGGTTGTTCGGACATGCGGCCCCTATGTGGCCTGAACGTTGGCACCCCATTGGGACAAACGCTCGATGGCTAGTAGCTGAAAAGGTTGATGAGCAAAACGGCTTGCAAATTGCTCCTGAGAAGGCCATTGAATGCCTTGAAGAAATTTGGGAAAACCCCTCGCCTTAGTTTTTGGGAGGGAATCTCCTTCCGAAAAGCCCAATGAATAGTCCTGCGAACGTAATTCCCGCCTGGGTTTCTAACGTGTCCTCGGTGAAACAGGAAAGCCCAAGAATCAGAAGAAAAAGAAGCGCAGGCTGACGTGGTTCATGATACGATGGCACAATCATCAGTGTGCCAAGCACGGAAAGCCAAAGGATCAAAGCCAAGGGGCCGCCGGAAAGCATAAACGTGACGTATTGATTGTGAGCTCGCAAACGAAAGGGATCTCGAAGAGGAGAATCAACGGCCTCATAGGCCTGTGCAAATGCGACTTTCAAATCTCCCGTGCCAACCCCAAAAAGGGGGTTTTCTTGGTAAATATGGAAGGCGGCCTGCAGGAATGCAATCCGCTGAACCAAGGAATGGCCACTGGGGTCTCCACCGTCGATGTTGTTGGCCACTTCAAATTGGATGATATCCCATCTTCGCATGAGTCCATGGTGTTCCAATTCCAGAACTGTTGGAACCCCTTGTTCAATGACCTGGATTTCAAGGGGCGTCAGTTGCTCAATCCCGTTGGCATCTTTGGGATACCCCTTGGAAGTCAAAAACCGGATCAAAGTGGTCTTTAACTCTTGACCTCTTTGATCGGGTCCATCCAAAGGGAATGTGCTGCGACCGGACCAAGCTTCTTGCAATTCGCCCCATGCGAGATTGATCCAAACGTGTCCGCCATTTTCTTTCAAACAACGCTCGGGGAAATGCTGATACGTTTCTCCACCCATTGTTTTGGACAGCATGGCCTGTGATGTTGGGTAAGTTGGTTGGAGGGACCAAGCACCCAAAGCAACAACTGCCAAAGCAAGAAGGCCGACTCCTTTTAAACATTTCCTAACCCACATGAGGGAGGGTTTTTCACGGCCCAAGCCCTCCATCCATAAAACGGCGATGCCAGAAAGCGGAACCATGAGTGCTCCAGTGAGTGAAGCGGTTTTCCAAATGACCCAACCTCCGAGCAGCGTCAACAGCAACAACACCCAGCCCGATCGAGACTCTGAATGACGAATCCATCGCCAAAACCACCAGGCCCAGACAAACGCAATCATCAGGCTAAATCGGATATGAGATATAAAGGGCGACCAATCACGGGGATAAAGGCTAGTATCATTTGAGTATCCGATCCACAAGCATGATAAACATGCTACGCCTACGGAGAATCCCAACGCATGTTGAACCATAAATAGGCCTTGCTTTTGATTCCATCTTCCAGTCGTTAGAATTAATGGGAAGGCCAATAACGGAAGCTTGATTCGCAAGGCCGTCCAACCAGTTACCCACTCAGACGTCCACGTTTGGGCAATTAATTGCCAGGCGAATAAGGCTAGAACTGCCCAAAGGGTAGGTTGTGATTTCCAATGAGCCCACCCTCGATTTCTGAAAAGAGGCCCATTTTTCCAACGGTCGATAGCCCAGGCGATGACGAGCAAAAAAGCTCCTTGACTCATCAAGAAATTGGAAAACGGAAGTGCAAAAGCAGTTAGAATCAACGCAGCATCGTACGCCCCTTGAACGAGCTTATCCGATGATTCAATCGGTGATGCGGTTGATTGCTTGCCTTTGATGGACATGAATCAGGGGGCAGGGGGTCCTTCCAGCAATGCTTGGTAATCGCCCGATGAGAGGAGCGAAATGGCCTTGTTTAAGGTGCTATCCTGAGGGATTAGCCACTCAATAACTCCCCGTTGAAGGTAATACCGCAGGACGATTTCCTGTTCCAATGCGGTCTGGATTTCATCCCGAAATTGATTCAGTTCACGATATTGGGTGCCAAAACTGCACTTAAGGCAGAGAAGGCGCTGGTGT
>JAPKCA010000186.1 GCA_028823145.1 Flavobacteriales bacterium | reverse complement strand
CAACGCAACCGATGATGATGGTTCATGCTCCTATTGTTCGTTGACCGCACAAGTTGAGGCTCCAAACGTGCTGTGCTATGGTGCCAACAATGGCATAGCTGTGGTATCTGCGAATGGTGGAACACCATCGAATGAGGGATTGATTTTTGAATTGTTGCCTGATGGAGATATTCAAAGCGATTCCACATTTACTGATTTGTCGGCAGGGGACTACACGGTGCTGGTGACAGACTCAGCAGGTTGCACGGCAGAGGTCTCCTTTGAAGTCTTGGAGTCCGATGAAATCCTGGTCTTATTGGATGAAGTTGTATCCACCGAAGAGGGTTTGGCCAATGGAAGTATTTCAATTTCTGTCAGTGGCGGGACTGGGATGTATGAATTTAGCTGGATTCAATTGGACGGTTCATTTACGAGTTCAAATGAAGATGTGGACGGGCTTGAAGGAGGAACCTATCAGGTCACTGTCACGGACGAAAATGGTTGTACCGCGGATTCCTTTGAAATCATTGTGGAGACCTTGGTCGGTTTGTTAGAGCTGGATGAGCTGGCGTTTGGGTTGTATCCGAATCCAGCACAATCGTATGTCCTCTTGAACTGGAATCATTCATTGTCCAATGGTATCATCCGGTTGTTGGACTCTTCGGGAAGGTTGGTGCATGAAGGTGCCGTCAGGCCCGGGCAAAATCAACAACGAATAGATCTAACCTCCTTTGCTGTAGGGATGTACCATGTGGTCGTTATTTCAGACAATGAATTGAGTCAGCAGCAACTGGTGATCGGAAATTAATTGCTTAGCTGGAATAGTTGAAAAGGGGGGCTAGGTGCATCGCACTTGGCCCCCTTTTTTGGGGCGTCATTCACGTGGGGTTATGAAATACGTTGTTTTGTAGATTGTACCGTAAATTGCGCACGACACGACTCTCACCTCCAATTAACATCCATGAAGCATTTGTACGTTTTTGTAATGGGATGGGCTCTTCTTTTGGCTCCCATTCTTTCGTTTAGTCAAGAATATACGTTGACTGCTGAAGAGTATATCATCGACGGTATTCCGGGAGAAACAACCTACCGTTTTTACATTGACATGGTCAATGATGATGACTTTTTGAGTTCTGGTTACGGTGGAGATACGGATCCGATGAGTATCACAACGACAACCGGGTTTTACAATGATACTTTTGCCACAGGAGCTACAGCAGATGGGGTGAATCCTGCTTTTTATGCATTTTTCCCAACCCTGGAATTCGACAGTTGGTTGACCATTGGAATCAGCGGGATGAACGTTGGAGATGAAGTGGCCATATCAGCGCTGGAAAGTTCAAGTCAGCCTTATCTAGGATGCTTTAATGCAACGAGTCCTCTGGCTGGAACAGACATCACGGTCGACGACGAAACGGGTGGTGCTTGGTATGTGTTGAATGGCACTCCCAATGGACTTCCGGATGAGAACAACCGAGTGTTATTCATGCAAATGACCACTCCAGGAGAGGTGTGTGGTGTATTGAATTTCCAAATATTCGAACACGGGGATGGCCAAAATGGCGACATCAGATTCACCTACACATTCTGCGGGACGGGAACGTTTTTGCCAGATTCTGATGCAGGCTGTATGGATGTGATGGCGTGCAATTATGACGAGACTGCGGAGGAAGAGGATGGAAGTTGTTTCTATGCTGAATCGGAGTACGATTGCGACGGAATTTGCCTAGATGATGCGGATGGGGATGGTGTATGTGATTTATTTGAAGTTTTGGGTTGTACGGAAATGACAGCTTGCAACTACGATATGGATGCCACGGATGATGACGATT
>JAPKCA010000079.1 GCA_028823145.1 Flavobacteriales bacterium | reverse complement strand
TGAAGTGAATCACACGTACAATGCCCAGCAAATTGAATGGTTTTGTGCTGGGTCGGCATTGAATTTGATCAAAGAGCAGCAATAAGAGTTGGTGCTTTGACCATCAAAAAAGGCTCCCATGAAGGAGCCTTTTTTATGCCCGAATGACGGTTTAATCAGTCAATCGTGGCAGTAAATTCTCCGGAAAAAATCAAGGGGAATCCCACCAAACTTCCGTTGACTTGCTCCCGTACCGAAACGTCGAATTTCACGGTTTCTGTCCCTCCTGCAAGCGCCGGATTAATTTCGATGAAGCCATCGGTGCAGACATAATCGCGAACGGGGAAAATGTCATCCCCATGGTTGATTTCCTGGATGAAGTGGTATACCGAGTCTTGCGGAATGTAGTAGACCACATCATCCAAGTTTCCAAACAACATGGTGAAGGTCAAATCATGGGCGTCTACATGCGCATCCACTTCTTCGGGAGTACGTAAATCTGCTACGATATGGTAATTGCGCGATAATTGATTGGTTGAATCAGGTACCACCGCTTCAGCCATTTTCAAGGCATACGCTCCGCCGTTAAATTCAATGGAACCGCATTCGCAATTGTAGACCGGGTTGATGAATTCAGGCGCATTGTAACATCCGGTAGTCCATATGATGAGGATCAGCGAAGTCACAGCGGCGAAGGGAGTAAAGAATCGTTTCATGTCAGGCAAAGGTTGCAATTCAATGCGCAAGGTACGTGAGCGCGTGTCATTTTTGAGCCTCGTCCCTTTGGAGTGGATAAAGCAAGTACGGCAAGCGCGCTTTATGAAAGGTTTGAAGGTCTTCTAGCCAAGATGGTGGATAATCAGATGGGAAATTTCCGGATTGGAATGCCCTGAGGAGGCTGTCTGTTCCGGCTAACCGTCCAAAGGAGGACGCGGTTTGAATAAACGGCTCCCCGGGATGGCTTTCGTCCCAATACTTGCTGTAGTCTGCAATCCAAGAAAGATCATACCCGTGATTTCCCTGGATCCATTCTTCGGCCAGCCCGGTTAAATTGTGACCAGCACAGGCCACTCCTTCATGTTTGGGATGGGGGGCCGCACCGGCGATTGGTTCTGGAGTGAAACCGAAAGATCCGTCGGGCATACCAGGAAACCCAACGCATTCAAAAGGGTGCGGGGTTCCGCGGCCTATGCTCGCTGCGGTTGGTTCAAACAAACATAGCGATGGATACAGTGCAATCGAAGCATCAGAAGGCAAGTTTGGGCTCGGCGCAATGGTTGGAAACCATCGATCGCTGTGGGCATACCCTTCGCAAGGAATGACCATCAATTCGCATTTCCTTCCCCCGGGAAGCCAGCCTTCCCCATTGATCATTCGGGCCATTTCACCCAAGGTCATTCCGTGAACCATCGGAACCGGGACTTGGCCGACGAAGGAAGTCCATTGGGGTTCGAGCACCGGTCCAGCCATTTGATGTCCATGCGGATTGGGACGATCCAACACCATAACCACAGCTCCAGATTCTGAAGCAGCATCCATGACCAAGAACAAGGTGCTCAAATACGTGTAGAATCGGGCGCCAATGTCTTGGATGTCGAAAACCACCATGCGAATGTCTTCCATCATGGATGGAGTGGGCTTGCGATGCTTACCGTGGAGGCTGAGCAGGGGCAGCCCTGTTTTCGGGTCTAGATCATCATCGATGTTTGCTCCATTATGAGCGTTGCCGCGAAAACCGTGTTCCGGCGCAAAGACTTTTTGGACATTGATTCCCAACGAGAGCAAGGTGTCCACTAAATGGACGGGTCCACTTTCTCCTGGTACGATGGACGTGTGATTTGCGACTACCGCAATCGGAGCGCGAGCGCAAGATTCGAAAATGTCTCGGATGTTTTCATGGCCTAAGCGTACACGCCTCGGTGGGTCTGTTCGTTGAATGCAATGGATAACGCCATGAACAGAATCGATTTCCAAACCCAAGAAAGTGGCAGGTAAAGCATCGTTTTCTTCTTGGCTCAAACCTGTGAAGACAATGACAAGAGCAACGATTAGAAAGGATAAACGAAGAAAAGCGTTCATGGGACGAAGGTAGCAACGTATTTTGGCCGCTGTGAAGATTTCAAGCACATGAACAAAAGTCAGGCCACACGTTTTGGCTTTCTTCCTCGTAGACTGGCCAAACGATTGGCGGGTTCGGATGCCCCTGCCTCATGGTCTCGCCCTGTGGTTCAAATTGCGACATACGGTGTTGCTTTGGGCATTGCTCTGATGATTGTTGCTTCTGCCATCGTCCATGGGTTTCAGCAGGAAGTCCGGAATTTGGTGGTAGGGTTTGGGTCAGACATTCAAATTCTATCCAGGGATGGTGATGCACGAAACATTCAGATGCAACCGGAGTTGATGGCTGAATTGACGGAATTGGAGGATGTGAAGTCCGTCCACCCGTTCTATACCCTTCCCGGGATTTTGGAGTCCAAGGAGTCCTTGGAAGGCGTCATGGTCAAGGGAACGGGATCAGACACCTATCAGTACATGCTGAGGCAGTCCATGGTGGAGGGGGTCGTCCCGTCAGGTGATATGAGCGATAGTTTGGTGTTGTCTTCGGTTTTGGCCAATCGCTTGAAAATTGGTTTGGGAGACCGGATTTCCTTGTATTTGGTTGGTGGTCCTTCGGGTATTCGGCCACGAAAGATGATGGTTGCTGGATTGTATCAAACCGGCCTGCTGGAGTACGATGAGTCGTTTTTATTTATTCCAAAAGCTCAAATTCAACGGGTGGCCGGCTGGGGTTTGGAGGCCCAAGTTCGAATGGTGTCAGATGTTGAAATAGAAGCGCTGGTATTTGGAACAGTCGAACGGGTTCAGTATGAATGGACGTTGGTAGATCAGCATGGATGGCGACGGCGTTTACCGTGGAAAAGTGCGGGTCCTTATGAACTGGAAAATAGTTGGCTTGAACAAGGGACAGAAGTAGAATTGGTAGCTCGTCCGGCATCATCATCTTCTCAAGCCACGGGCGATACGGTCTGGCTAAAAAATGACGGCGATGTTTGGAGCGCGTATCCAGCTGGTGGGGGATGGCGGTTTCATGCGAGCGGTTACGAGGTGTTTCTCAAGGAAAGCAAGAGCATTTGGGAGGTTGATGAAATCATTTATCGCATGCTTCCCATAGGCTGGGGCACTGAAACGGTTTTGGAACAGGCTCCGGAAATGTTCACTTGGTTGGGCATGCTGGATTTGAATGTGGAAATTATCATTGGCCTGATGATTCTGATTTCTGTAATCAACATGACATCGGCGCTGTTGATTCTGATTTTAGAACGCCGCGCCATGGTGGGGATGTTGAAGGCCATTGGCATGGCAAATTCTCAGGTCATGCGCATGTTTTTTTGGCAAGCCGTTCGCATTCTAGGGAGGGGCTTCTGGATCGGAAATGCCATAGGGTTTGCTCTCATTTTCGTGCAAACTCAAACAGGATGGGTGCGCCTCGATCCTCAAGCATATTATGTGGAAGTTGTCCCCGTGCATGTTGATTTGGGATTCATCGCGGGAATGGAGCTCCTCACTTTTGCGGTGTGTGCTTTGATGATGTGGTTACCGGCGATAGCATCGACAAGGATTCTGCCTGCTGAGGCATTAAAACTCAAAAACTGAAGAGGTGTTGTAGCCTGCATTTTCGAAAATTTGCATTTTGGATAATTTAATTCGGGTCCTTGTTTCGGAGCTGAGCACTTCTGAATAGTACCTTTACCATCTATGGCTGAACATCCACGAATTCACTCCGACATCCTTTCGACCATTGGCAATACGCCGATGATTCGACTTAACCGTATTGCGCAAGATTTCCCGTGTAAAATTTTGGCGAAAGTCGAGTACTTCAATCCAGGGCATAGTGTGAAAGACCGGATGGCTTTGCGCATGATTGAGGATGCGGAAAAGAGGGGAGACCTTTTGCCTGGGGGAACGGTGATTGAGTGCACGAGTGGAAATACCGGAATGGGCTTGGCATTGGCATGTATCGTCAAAGGCTATCGCCTGATTTGCACCATGAGCGATAAACAGTCGAAGGAAAAGATGGACATCTTGCGAGCTATGGGCGCAGAAGTTCACATTTGTCCAACGGATGTGTCAGCGGACCATCCCGACAGTTATTACAGCATTGCCAAGCGATGCAGTGAAGAAAATGAGAACAGCTTTTGGTGCAATCAATACGATAACCGTTCCAATCAGTTGGCCCACTATGCTTCAACGGGACCTGAGATTTGGGAACAGACCGAAGGACGAATCACGCATTTTGTCGTGGGTGTGGGAACGGGAGGAACCATTAGTGGCGCAGGGAAATACCTGAAAGAGATGAATCCAGATGTTCAGATTTGGGGCATCGATTCTTATGGAAGTGTCTTGAAGAAATTTCACGAAACAGGAGAATTTGACGAAAGTGAAATATACCCGTACGTGACCGAAGGAGTTGGGGAGGATATCCTGCCGGAAAATGTCAACTTCGAAGTAATTGATCACTTCGAGAAGGTGACGGACAAAGACGGGGCTTTAGCTGCGCGTGAATTGGCAAGGACGGAAGGGTTGTTCTTGGGATACAGTTGTGGAAGCACCTTCCAAGGGCTGCGTCAATTGAAAGATCGCCTCAAGCCGACCGATTTGGTCGTCTGCTTGTTTCACGATCATGGCTCTCGGTACGTGGGGAAGGTCTACAACGATGAATGGATGAAATCCCAAGGATTTCTCTGAATTCAGCCCTAAAAGTTCAAAACGGTTTCCCGAATGATGTGGATGCATGCATTCATTTGTTCTTCATTGATCACCAATGGAGGAGCGAATCGAATGATGTTCCCGTGGGTTGGTTTTGCCAACAATCCGCCGTCTTTGAGTGCGATGCATAAATCCCATGCGGTACTGCTATCGGGCGTGTCATTGATCAAGACCGCATTGAGGAGTCCACGACCACGCACCCGGGTAATCAAATCGGATTCATCGGCCAATTGAGTCATCGCATTTCGGAACAGTGTTCCCATTTCACGCGCGTTTTGAGCCAACCCTTCTTCATGGACCACCTGCAAAGCTGCAATGCCCACTTCAGCTGCTACAGGATTCCCGCCAAACGTTGACCCGTGTTGTCCGGGGTGAATGACTTCCATGATTTCCTCATCAGCCAGCACGGCTGAAACAGGATAGGCTCCACCTGAAAGCGCTTTCCCTAAGATGAGGATGTCTGCTTTGGTATAGGTGGATTGCCTTTCACAGTGGCCGGCACAAGAGCAATTTCCACAGGTTGCTAAAAGCGCCCCTGTTCGCGCAATTCCGGTTTGAACTTCGTCCGCAATAAAGAGCACATTAGAAGCCTTGCACAAAGCGTCCGCTTTTTGAATGTAGTCATCATTTGGCGTATTCACCCCGGCTTCTCCCTGAATGGGCTCTACCAAAAATCCGGCGACATTAGGATCTTCGAGAGCTTTTTCCAATGCTTTCAAGTCATTGTATGGAATCACTTCAAATCCTGGCGTGTATGGCCCGAAACCTCCCGTCGCATCTCCGTCCGTGCTGAAACTGACGATGGTTGTAGTCCGTCCATGAAAATTTTCACTGCACGTAATAATCTTGGCCTGGTTTGAAGGCACACCTTTCACGTCGTAAGCCCATTTTCGAGCAATCTTGATGGCTGTTTCTACCGCTTCAGCTCCGGTATTCATGGGGAGAACCTTGTCGTAGCTAAAATAGGACGTGACAAACTGCTCGTATTTCCCCAAATTACTGCTGTAAAAAGCCCGAGACGTCAAGGTGAGTTTCTCCGCTTGTGCGGTCATCGCCCCTACGATTTTTGGGTGGCAATGCCCTTGATTGACCGCAGAATATGCACTGAGAAAATCAAAGTACTGCTTTCCTTCCATGTCCCATACAAAAACACCTTCTCCACGGTCCAGAACCACGGGCAATGGGTGGTAATTGTGCGCTCCATGAGCGTTTTCAAGGGCCATGGCCTCTTGAGAATGTTTGGGTGTTTGGAGTTCCATGGTGCAAAGATAAGGCCACGCAATCGCTGGTTTCATTCACTGGGCATAATCACCCAAGCGATGCAATAGGCAAGGACCCCAGTGCCATAAAAAACCGCCAAGATGGCTGCTGCAATCCGTAAAATGGAGGCGTCGACTCCATAGAATCGACTGATTCCACCGAGGACTCCTCCAATGTAGCGATCGGACGTTGATCGCCGCAATGGTTCATTTGATCTTGGCACGGAGCCGAAAGTAAACAAATGGTGACTACTTTTGCGCCCAATTTGAATCCTATTTCACATGGCGACCAATCGCACCTTTACAATGATCAAGCCGGATGCAACCGGTGCAGGATACACCGGAAAAATCATTGACCGGATTATTTCAAATGGCTTTTCGATCAAGGCCATGAAGTGGACGAAATTGTCCTTAGCTGAGGCTCAGGCATTTTACGCCGTTCATGCAGAACGCCCGTTTTTTGGTGAATTAACGGAATATATGTCCAGCGCTCCAATCGTTGCAGCGATTTTGGAAAAAGATAATGCGGTGGCGGATTTCCGTGAATTGATTGGTGCGACCAATCCTGCGGAGGCCAAGCCGGGAACCATTCGTGCGGATTTTGCGGAAAGCATTGCTGCAAATGCTGTCCACGGATCCGATAGTGATGAGAATGCAGCCTTAGAAGGGGCATTTCACTTCAGTGAGCGGGAATTGGCCTAAGCGGCGATTGAATCCAGCTATTGAAAAGAGCCGGTCCCTTTGGGGGTCGGCTCTTTTTTATTTTTCTTCAGAAAAGAAAGAGGGAGAAAAGTTGAGTAAAAACAATTTTTCTTGGGCCCGCGTGAATGCGGTGTAAAACCAGCGCAGCAATTCAATTTGAATCATATCATCTTGAAGATACCCCTGGTCTACAATGACGGCAGGCCATTGGCCACCTTGAGCTTTGTGACAGGTAATGGCCCAAGCGAATTTGACTTGCAACGCCTGGAAACAAGGGTCTATTGAAACGGCTTTTTTAATGGCCGTTCTCGATCCGAGATGGATGTAGTCTTCAGCAACGGCTGCTTGCAACGCCTGTATTTCTGATGGGGGGATGGAAGGGCTATCCGTGTGTAGCGCACTCAAATGCAAGCAGACTTCAAAAGTTGGGTGATTGGGGAAATCTGCTAGCCGCACTTCCGCTTCGGCAAATGGAGCTCCATACCGTTCGAATCGCTTGATGATTTTTTGGACAATCAAGGTGTCTCCATTGGCGATGAGCGTGGTCGGGATGGCCTCTTGCCCTGAAAGCCAGAAATAATTATTGCGAACCACCATCAGACGATCGCCCGCCTCGATCGATTCTTCACGCCACAACACACGATTTCGAATTTGTTGATTGAATTGGTTCGCGCGCTTATTGGATCGGGTGATAATAACCACTTGGTCTTCTCCATAACGCGCATACAAGTCCTCGATTTGTTCTTGCAATTCCAGACCGTCAAGGCGCTCGATATCCTTGTGTCCTGATAAGTCAAGCTGGGGAAAGCCATCGTGCTGAGCATCGATTTGTAGGCGCAATTGGTGCGCGTTGGACAGGATGCCACTGTCCAATTCTTGTCTGACCACGTCGGTTAGCCGAATGGTGGCTACGGTGAGATCAAACTCTTGGCGCATTTTTTCTTCATTCAGAGCAGGACTTTCAGCATGTCCAACAGGGGGAAGCTGAGCATCATCTCCAACTAGCACCAACCGACAACCCGCTCCATTGAACACATATTCCATCAGATCATCGAGCAAGCTTCGGGTTTGAAATCCATCCTTTTCAGACCGTCCTCCAGACTCCCCAATCATCGAAGCCTCATCGACAATGAAAACAGCATTTTCCTTCATGTTTGGGGCGAGACCAAAGGCGGTTCCGCCATCCGAGGATTTTGTGGTTCGATAGATCTGACGGTGAATGGTCGAAGCCGACAAACCCGCATAGGATTGCATGACTTTGGCTGCTCTGCCCGTGGGCGCTAAGAGCACCGTCGGCGCACCAATTTCACGCAATGCGCGAACAAAGGCCCCAACACTTGTGGTTTTTCCCGTTCCCGCATATCCTCTGACCATCAATGTACACCGGGGTTGGTCGCTGAATAAATAACGAGAAAAAGCATGGATGAGCTCTGCCTGTCCCTGCGTTGGGACATGTGGGAAATGACCCGCCAACCGATCTTCGAAATGAATGTGCTGCTGGGAATTTTCGATTGGAATTGGCATGTTGTCTGAGTCTGAACGAAGGTACACCCTGTGCTCATTCCATATCTTACAATGAACGGTTTGGCTTCCTTCTTTCGTGTCGTAGATTCGCAGACGAATATTCACCGAATTTACTCAGCCGTTTCAATCGATTCCAATGGAAAAGTTCTTCAGCGAAATCAACAAATATGTAATTTCCATACTGCTCTTTGTTGCGGGTGCGAGTTTTCTGATCAAATACATAAGTGGCGATGAGTTGGAGAGTCAGCCAACGGCTATGTTGATTGCTTCGTTGGCTTTGATCATCGTGGCCGTTTTGGCCACTCCTGTGGTGTTGGAAAAAATGAATCGCCAACATTATCGCATCCTGATGGGAGTTGGTACGGTGGCTTCTCTGTGGCTGGGTTATGAAGTATTCTACAGTGTGGATGAAGAAATCCAGTTCCGTGAAAAGAAAGCGATGGTGGATGAACAAACGGTTCAGTCATTGAAAGATATCCGAGATGCGCAAGAAGCTTACCTCAAAATTTATGGAGAATTTTGCAACGATTTTGATACGCTAAAATCGTTTTTGTACCGTCCGGTCATTCCAGTAAGTTTCAATATGGGGTCTTTTCATGACACGTTGCCTGAAGGGAAGAGTTGGGAAGAAGGATATGTTTTGACACGGGATACACTAGCTCCTTTGGCTGAAGAATTGGGAATTTCAGAAGATGAGTTGATTGAAAATATTTCAGATG